>JAGXFZ010000009.1 GCA_024637055.1 Gracilibacter sp.
GATATGTTCTTCAAAGGAAGTGGTGGTTTGTTTCTCTAGTGCTCCTTTTATTAGGCTTATTATTTTTTTCTTATCCGTTTGAAGTTCGATATTAGATAGAATATCGATTACATTATCTTTTCTCCGGATACGCATGATACCCTGGAATGTATCGACGAAGGGCTTATTATAATCAATAATTTCTCCAACTTCGTTTACGACTATATAACTGTCAGAAATGAGGTCTACAATTCTTTGGAGGGCAATAGGTACAATATTAAGAAATTTAAACTTAAAAATAGCTAAGGAGAAAAAAAGCATACTAATGGAAAAAGAAATATTCTCAAAAGCCACAGGCATAGCTATAATTTTTTGGGTGCTTAATATAATAATCCCAAGAGGGAATGCAACTCCTAAAAATATTAGAATTGATTGTCTAGAAAAGAATCCAGAATTCTTAATTGAAAAATAAAAAAGATAATATAACCCAATAAATATACATGTATAAGAATATAACTCGTGTATTAAGTAGTATGGCCCGTATACAAATTCAGTGCTAATAAAACTTTGCTTAACTATAAACAAAGAATGATACTCGTTGGTAAAAACAAGAACTAATGAAATAATGGGGACTATAAATAAGAGAAGATATTTCCTTGAAAACTGAATATGAGTTTTAGCATAAATAATCCCAACAAGTAGCAGAGAAACAGGAAGAAGAGCTATTCCAACATAAACTAGTTGTTCCAGAATAACATTATTATTATCTTCCTGGATAATAATTTGGATGAATCTAATAACGCTCCAATAGAGAACAAGAACTATTGTAGATAAAAAAGCATAGTGTATTTGTTGTTTGCTTTTCATTCTTAAAATAAGTATTGCGACAAACAAACCTAATAAAATAGAAAGAAAAGATAATATTGCGATCCAGTTTAAATCTAAAAACATAATTGTTTCCTTAATAAGTTATTTAAAATCGGATGTTAACAGAAATTCTATGCAGATAAGAAATTAGTCTTCGTTAAATAATCTAATATTTTAGACATATAGGTCCTATCGACTTCAGGCCATTCAAAACCTAACATGATTAAATATTTAACAGATAGATTCGAACTAATATTGATTGTTGGCGAATAGGCTAATTCCCCAGTTTCTTTTAAATACACCATTATTCCCAATAAAGCTAGGCTTTTTGTCTTATCGTTAGAACTTTCTTTTACCAATATATCCATAGCTTTTTGATTCAACACTTTTATTTTTATACCCAGATTTGAGAAGATACTTATCAATTGTTTAATACTTATGGTCTTATGGTTAAAGATGTGAAATATCCTGTTATCCGATTCAGTAGTTTTTAAGATACCGGTAACAGCTTTTGCACAAAAATCAACTGGTGAGAACTCTATTTCCTCGGTGAGTAAATCCTCGGAAATTGCACCTAACTCTACTATCGATTTAATTACGCTGTAGAATGCGTTATCACCAATATTTTGTTGAAAATGTCCATCGTGATAGCGACCTGTCAGATTTCCCATCCTGAAGATAGTAGCTTTTAACCCCTGTTTAACTGCTTTTAACACGATATTCTCAGCTTCAAACTTGCTTCGGACGTATATATTCCCCAAGTAATTTTGTCCTATATACAAATCTTCTTCCGAAAAGCTGGAATCAATAGGGTTGTCCACCAAATAGTTGCCGGTTACGGAAACGGTGGAGATATGATTAAGTTTAACGTCGAACGACTGAGCGAAATCAACGATTACTTCCGTTCCGAATACGTTAACTTTTTCAACTTGACCATAGTCACCGTAGTATTTTACCATTGCGGCAGAATGTACGACGGTATCTATTTTATGACCTAAGCTCTGATATTCCGCTTGGCTCATCCCAAGGTTTTTGACTGAAACATCTCCTTTAATAGCAAAAATCCGTTTTCCAAGCAATCTATAATATCGGCTTCCGAAATAAAAACTTAAGGTTTGCTTAAGCCTATCCTCCGCCAATAGCTGACTTTCCCCGCGGACAAGGCAATAAATAGAGCTTTCTGTTGTTTCTATCAACTCACTTAAGATATGGATTCCTAGAAACCCGGTAGCACCTGTAAGCAGAACATTGTCTATTTTATAAAATTCGCCGACGCTTTCCGCTTCGGGTCTTAATTCCATTACTTCAATATCATCGAATTTTATATCATTATTTGATTTCACCGTACCGCTAATTTTATCAGAGAGTTCCCGGATGGTAGGGTATGCATAGAAATCAGCTGCCGTAAGTCCCCAATTACGATCATAAATCCGTGAGAAGACCATCATTACAGTTAAAGAATCTCCACCCAAATCGAAGAGACTATCATCTATCCCTATTGTTTCAATTTCGAGAACGTCCTGTATGATTTTCACCAGTTCTTGCTCAAGACTATTTCTAGGGGGGGCATATTCGGATTGGACTTCACTTGAAGAAATTATAGGTAGAGGTAAATCTTTTCTATCTAATTTCCCGTTGACCGATAATGGAAGGGCATCCATTCTGAGGAGAAAAGAGGGTACCATATATTCCGGTAGACTAGTAGATAAGAATCTCTTAAGCTCCCGAATAGGAATATCTACCTCGCTTACATAGTAAGCACATAGGTACTTCTTATCGTTTTCCTCTATTCCAATAACGACAGTTTCTCTGATTTGTGGATGATCAAGTAATTTATTCTCTATCTCACCAAGTTCTATTCGAAATCCCCTAATCTTTATTTGATGGTCAATCCTACCCAGGTACTCAATATCCCCCTGTGAATACCATCTAACAAGATCCCCGGTTCGATATAACTTTTCCTCTGGTACATAAGGGTTCTGAATGAATTTTTCCTGGGTCAGCTCAGGTTTGTTTATATACCCTCGGGCAACGCCAACTCCGCCTATGAAAAGTTCACCGGGAATGCCGATAGGCAGTAGATTATAATGCTTGTCCAAAATATAAAGCTTAGTATTATCGATAGGTTTGCCTATGGGGACAGCATTTAGATCTACTTTAGGTGAACAGTCAAAACTTGTTACATCAATAGCAGCTTCCGTAGGCCCATATAGGTTATAAAGCTCTGTGCCATTTGTAGCATTTAAAAACTTATTAAATTTTTCAACTTGTTGTAAATTTAAGGCCTCGCCACTTGCAAAAACTTGTTTGAGGCTGGATAAGGCTTCGATATCTCGATAGTTTTCTAGATAATGTAGAAAGATGCTTAACATTGAGGGGACAAAATGAATGGTAGTGACATCATACTTTATGATAGTCTCAATAATGACTACTGGATCTTTCTCGCCTTCAGGTTCAAGCATACAGACCTTGCCGCCTATGAATGACCACCAGATAAGTTCCCAAACTGATACGTCGAAAGTATACGTAGTCTTTTGGAGTATCACACTATTTTCATCTATGGGGTATTTTTTTTGCATCCAGTTAATCCGATTAACTAAGCTACGGTGCTCGATCATAACACCTTTAGGATTGCCTGTAGAGCCGGAGGTATATATCACATAAGCTAAATCTGTTGATATGTTAACATGCTTGGGATTTGACGTATCTCCCGAGTAGATTGTCTCATCACTAAGGTTAAGTATATCTACACCCAAATAGGACAAATCAGACTTAAGTCCTTGAACAGAAGTGGTTAGCAAAATCCTCGAACCACAATCATCAAGCATATACTTTATTCTATCTTGAGGATTCTTAGGGTCGATAGGTAGATATGCACCTCCTGCCTTCAGAATTGCAAAGATGCTAATAATCATTTCAAGTGAGCGGTCAAGCATAATTCCAACAATGCTATCGGGTTTTACACCTTTTTCCCGCAAAGCTTTGGCCAGTTGATTCGATTTCTCGTTTAATTCTCTGTAAGTCAAACTCTCATTTCTGAATAGGACAGCTTTATTATCCGGTGTCCTGATAACCTGTTCCTCAAATAATTGCTGGACGGTTTTTTCCATTGGAAAATCAGCATGAGTGTCATTGAACTTAAAAAGTATCTTTTGTTTTTCTTTCTCAGATAAAATTTCGAGGTTGGAAATGTTCTTAACAGGGTTGTCCAAGGCATGCCATAAAAGACTAATCAAGTGGTTGTGAATAAATTCAATTTCAGTCGCATAGAACAAGTCGGTCATATAGTCGTAGTCTATAATTAAACGACCATCATTTTCCCTGTCATTAAGGTTAATAATAAGGGATTCTAACTGGTGGCCGTTAAAATGCCATCTCGTAATATATTTTTCAAAATCCTGGTCTTTAGTAAACTTAGAGTTTTGGTAAGTCAGGACAATATCAAACAGATTATCCTTCGTACCTTTTTTTTCTCTAACTTCTTTCAATAATAGGTCATAGGGGTACTTTTGGTGTCGCAATACAGTCGTTATTTCCTTGGAGACACTCTCAACAAAGTCATTGAAATTCATCTCATCTTTTATAAAAAATCTTAGGGGTACTGCTACGTTAGCAAACATACCCGCAGTATCTTTTTCCTTAGCATTTGAACGATTCAAAAAGGTGGTGCCAAAAACAAGATCCTCTTTGGTTGTCACCCTGTTTATGTACATCGAGATTGCGGCTAGAAACAGGCTGAACTCGGATACTCCCTGTTGGGAGCAGTATTCATGGATCTTAGCAGTTAATTTCTGAGGGATTAGCAATGTCTTCCTACGTGCCTTTGTGCTTACATTGCCAGTTTTTCTACTTTTTAAAGCTGTTACTTCTTGCCAAGTCTCAAATTTCTCTTCCCAATAAATCTTATCTTTTTGAAATCTGTTAGAGTCGCTATACGTATTATTCTCTATATAGTCCATAAAAGACGGCTTCTTTTCATCGGAAATGGTATCTCCGTTTTTCAGAGCAGTATAATACTCCATAACGTAATTTCCCAGTAGGGACATGGTCCAGGCATCTGAAATCAGATGATGAAATTTAACAAAAAAGCCACCATCATGGTCATTGATTTTGATAAGAACAAAGGAGAATAGATCAGATTCAATTATTTTCATGGGCGTGCGTGTTTGTTTTTCATCCCACTTAAATAATTCGTATGATTCATTGTTAAAATCAATCAGGTCAAATTTGCGATATGAATATTCTGAGACGAATTGCCTAGGTTCACCGGCAATTTCTGATATTCTAATACGTACTGCATCATTCTTTTTTAGATAAATATTAATCGCCTGCTCCAATAAAGAATAGTCTACATTACTGGAGATTCGAAGTGTCGCTGCAATATTACCCATACTTGTATCCGGAAAAAGCTTCTCACTATACCAAATACTTTTTTGCGAATGAGTCAAGGGGAAATATTTCTTAGCATTTTCATTGATATTAGTCATGAAACAACTCTCGCCTCCAATTTATTCGGATCGTCTCGTTTTAACCGACTAATTTTCTTCTATTATATCAACTTTTTATACCCTTTTTACACATTTTTCTAAATTAAATTATATATTTCTATATTACTTAGATATGTCCGCCGATGTAATCACCATTTTGGTCTGCTGGTAATGCTCTGGAAAAAGCAAAGGGGCTGTTGCACAATAAACCAATTTAGTTGGTCGATGCAGCAGCTCCTTCTTTAAATGTCAATAATCGTATATTTGTGCATTACCCGCTCACCACGCGCCGAAGCTGTTCACTTGCTGATACAGCTACTGCACCTAA
>JAGXFZ010000104.1 GCA_024637055.1 Gracilibacter sp.
GATGTGTATAAGAGACAGATTTACAGCTGGTGATATGAGAAGAGGTCAGAGCCTAATTGTTTGGGCAATTCAAGAAGGAAAGCTAGCCGCCAGAGAAGTTGATAAGTACTTGATGGGTAAGAGTATGATCAAATAAGGTGGCGGGCAGACGGGGGGACAGGGACTTGTCGGAACCAGACAAGTCCCTGTCCCCCCCGGCCCCGTCCGCTATGTTATTTCATTAATTAGCCCAATTATGCTTAAAGCAGTGAGCAGCCCAAAAGCTCCCATAAACTGTCCTAGCTCGCTGATTAAGCTAACATCAGGCAACATGCCTGCAAAGAGGGTAACACCAATAGACGCTCCGAAGTACCTGCCAAGTTGGATTAAACCGCTTAGAACGGTTCGATCTTCGTTGCTGATGGCATTCTGAGAATTAATGAGGAAGGTTGCCATGATTCCCCCGGTACATAATCCTATGAGTATATTAAATAGACTAAATACCAACAGATTACCAATACTGACGGAGTATATCATAAGAATTGAACTTGCTAGCATCACAATCCAGAGATACTTGGGTAAATGTCTAAATCCAAATTTACCGACAATTCGACTGCCAGTAAGAAGCCCTACCGTGATACCTACCATAAATAGGAGTAGAATCTTACTTTCATCAATACTGTAGCCCTGTTGACTAAGGATAAGTCCATATAAGGGAAGGATGGTAACGAGACCGTACATAATCGCACCGGCCAGAATAGAACTGATGATAGAACTCCTGATAATCTTGTTCTTAAGGAACTCCATTTTAATGACTGGGTTCTTGTGCCGCTTTTCAATAATTACTAGGACAATTGCAGTAATGATGATTGCTAAGAGAAACATTAACCCAGTTATATCCCAATTGGTTTGTTTGCTCACCATGTTGGTGAAACTTACGGTTAGCACACAGAAACCACCGAAGATTAGGCCGCCAGCAATATCTATCTCGGAAGGTTTCAGTGAGGACTTGTTTTCTAGATGTTTGCCGCCCAGGGTAACTAACGTTGCTGATAAAACTACCAATCCCAAGTTGAGGAAGAAAATCCAGTACCAACCCAGTTGCTTGGTAATTAAGCTGCCTAAAGGTGGGCTGAGAAGATTCGCTAGAAGCTGGACAAAGGCGAAAACACCAATCATGTTTCCTCTTTTTTCGGGAGGGAACATTTCTCCAACCATGGCCATAGCTACAGGGGTAATAATACCTGCTCCCAAGCCCTGAATCACCCTTGCTGTAATTAAGTGGGTCATATCTGGAGCGAGCCCTCCATATAAACTTCCTAAGGCAAAGATGCTTATTCCCAGAATGTAGAATCTTTTTTTACCATAGATATCTGCCAGTTTAGAAAACAAGGGAATTGTAGCAAGTGATGCTAGCATATAACTCGAAAAAACCCAGCTATATAGGTTGGAGCCTCCAATTTCGGAGACGATGAAGGGAAGAGCGGTAGCCAAGATAAGTTGCATCACTCCGATTGCAAACATTCCTAAGAGTAAGCCGGCAAATCGAACCATAGGAATCACCGCCTATTCTTCTACCACCAAGACATAACCCGAATCGCCATTCACTCTGATTTTTTGACCCGTCTTGATTGTCTTTGTGGCGTTCGTGATTCCGACAACTGCAGGGATACCGTATTCTCTGGCAACGACTGTTCCATGCGTCAGGAGACCTCCCACTTCCATGACTAGTCCGGCTGCATTGATGAAAAGTGGTGTCCAACCAGGGTCTGTAAATGATGCCACTAAAATCTCACCTTTGTTGAGTGAAGCCTTGGAGGGATCGGTGATTACCCTTGCTATTCCTTCGATAACACCAGAAGAAACTGGCATACCAGCTATTGCCCCTTCTGGCAAGTTCTCTCTATTATAGCTTGTTTTAATTTCTTCTCCCTCGTTTGTTAGGACGCGAGGAGCACTAAGTTTCTTGAAATGTCGATATTCTTCTTTTCTTTGCTCAACAAGCTTAATAAGGCTTTCATCGTTTTGGATTGCTTGATATAACTCCCAGAAACCTAAATAGAAGACATCTCTTTCTTCATTAAGGTGGCCTTTATGGACCAGTACCTTTGCTTCCTCCAGAAAAGCTTTCTTGAAAATGAGGATGAGCTTCATAATTAAATATTTTGGATGTTCACGTGCAGGCAGATAGTTTCGCAATACTTTAACAAGTCTTTGGGCTACCTTACTTTTAATTACCCCATGTTTGTTTTTAACTTCTGTTACCAGTTCTTCAGCTGCTTTTTTAGCTCGTTCGATGGTTTCTTTGTAATCTTTCCTGTGGACACCTTCTTCGGCGGTTTTGACTGTTGCCATGATCGATCTTGCTAGGGGCTCGGGATTTTCTACCCATCTATCTTTGGCCATATCTATTTCGCCCGCAGCACGCATATCATATATTTCCATGAATGATTGGAACTTATTTTTAAAATCCTCGTTATCTGTATCTGTAAGCTGACTTATTCTCGCTAGTAATGTACTGTAGTCCTCGTTTTCAAACTCCTTAACCAACTCCGGTGACTTCCTTACAATATCAGCTAGATCCCCTACAAGTAGACCCATTTCAGTAGTTATATTTCCTTCTAAACCTTTGAGGATAAGATCAACATATTCACGTGAACCAAGCAGTTTCTGCTCCAGCTTTTCAAGAGCCTTAAAACTAATTATTCCCGGACCTAACCTTGGGAGAAGGTTGGGGAAATCTTTATAGAAACTTGCGACCTCATAGATGGATTCCAGCCTTTCAATTCCTGGCTTAGCGTTATTGACATCTTCTGTGGCTTTTTTTACACGTTGTCCGATATAGCTGTTCATGAAGTCAATAGTGCCTTCTGGTTTTCGATACGTCACGTTCTGTATCATATTAAAGATAATAGGCTGAAGGTATTTCCTTAAGGCTTTGGTTGTATTCTTGTTCTTTTTAATGCGCTCTTCGAAGTCTGGTCTATTGACTAGCTCTATTAAAGATGACGATAGAAGAGCGTCTGCATTTTTAATGAAGGCAGGCAAACCTTTTCTAATTCTTTTATTATACAGAAGTTCGCTTAAATCCATGTAGATTCTACCTGCGGAAGATTTTAATATTTTGTAGTCTTTGGCACTTCTAGCTCCTTTATCAAAGGAAAGTATAAGTCTCAACATATCTATACCAAGAGGGGAGATAGGGTCTGTCATAACCTGAAAATGGTTAAAGGATGCATAGGCATGCAAGGCATCGTCCTGCGGTAGTGGCTTGGGCAAAGGAAACAAAGAGGTGATAGGACGGCTCTGAACAATGAATAGCTCGCCTTCAACATCTGAGGCAGAGGAATGTCCCAGACTTATGCACCATTCGATATCTTGTGGGCTTCCGTAGTGTTTTTCTATCTCCATCCCAACCTCAGCCAAGCGTCTTATCTGGGAGTCACTCATTACCTGATTTAGAGACTTTTCACCTGTTATCTCTACTTTCTGAGTACCTCCGCCTTCAATGGGCATAATTGCTAGCTTTTTCTCTGCTATTGTTCTGCTGTCAATTTGCTTATTACTCTTGCGAAATTTATAAATGTCTGGTGAAACAAGACCGGAAACAAGTGCCTCCCCTAAGCCGTAACCAGCATCAATGGAGATAATTCCCCTGTGGCCGGATATCGGGTCGGCTGTAAACATAATACCGGATACCTCTGGCAGTACCATCTTCTGGACTATTACCGACATCTGAACCATTTCATGGGCTATATTGTTTTGTATTCTGTAAAGTATGGCTCTGTCTGTAAATAGCGAAGCCCAACAGTTTCGGACAGAGTCTAAGAGGGCCTTTTCTCCTTGGATATTAAGATAAGTATCCTGCTGACCAGCAAAGGACGCAAAAGCCAAGTCCTCCGCGGTGGCACTCGACCTTACTGCATAATAGGTGTCGGCATCGCCTTTACGGATTGCAGTGATGATTTCTTGCTCTATCTGTTCTGGTATTTTCGATTGTTGTAATCTGTCCCTGATTGTTTTACCTATCTCGTTAATGTTCTCAAAATTTGCATCCTTGATGACCTGATATATAAAATCCGAGAGATTGTTGTGCGTGATAAATTCTTGGTAGCCTTCGGTTGTCACGCAAAATCCATAGGGAACAGGAAAGCCTGCCTTTGTCATTTCGCCAAGGTTAGCGCCTTTGCCACCTACTGATGGTAAATCTTTTTCGCTAATTTCCTCAAAGAATAGAATATAGCTCTTTGTCATCTTATTACCTCCTCAGCATTTAATGGTTTCGCACCGTTAAGAAACAATCCGACTAATTGGTTTTTTAATGGTTTCAGATCTAATTGATTCTGGGTGTAAATGTTAGAAATTAAGTAACTTCTTATTAAAAAGTGAAAACTCCTGGCCAAGATTAATGCAGAGATATCATCTCTGATTTGCTTGTTTTCTTGGGCTTCTTTCATAATTTCAAACACTATATTTTGCAGTCCACTTCTTTGGAGATTATCAAAAGGATTACTTTCCAGAAATGATTGCATCCTAAATTTTAGGTAGAATGTTGCTAAATCTTTGTTGTTTTCTAATGTCTGAGATGCAAAGTCTAATAGGTAATTAAGCCTTTCTTCTATTTCCTTTATATTCTTGATACGTGCTTTGAATTCCGGACCGTGGTCTTCGATATAGGATTGAAAATAGGCAACTAAGATGGATTCTTTGTCTTGAAAGTAATTGTACAGTGTACCTTTGGATACATCTGCTTTTTCGGAGATTCCCTCCATGGATGTTTCCTGAAATCCCTTTTCCCTGAAAAGAGTGACAGCACTGATAACAATGTTCTTTTTGGTTTCTTCTTTTTTACGTTCTCTTCTATTCATGGTCCATTAATACTCCTTATTTACTTTAGATTTGGTTTAAATCTAAACATTTGCTTATACTCTGAATATTTTTGTGCTTTGTATAAAATTATACCAAGTACAAGAATAAAGTAAATAAAAAACCATATTAAGATAAATGGTTTTTTGAATGTCAAAAAGTAATATGCTACTATACAATGGAAAAGTAAGTAAGGAGGAATACTAATGAGCTTTAGTGAAATTGCCCAAAAAAGATATTCCGTCAGAAAGTTTAAAGATGTAAATGTAGAGAAAGAAAAAATTCTTCAGGTATTGGAAAACGCCAGAATTGCGCCATCTGCAGTCAACTATCAACCCTGGCATTTTATTATACTTACTGATAAAACCATGAAAAGTAAGATTGCCCAGGTCTATCCGCCAAAATGGCTACAGGATGCTCCAGTTATTATAGTTGCTTGTGGAGACCATTCTCAATCATGGAAAAGGAAGGATGGCAAAGATCATTGTGATATTGATCTAGGAATTGCTATTGATCATATAACTCTGGCAGCAACTGATCTGGGACTTGGTACCTGCTGGGTCTGTGCCTTTGATGCCCAGCGGTGTAAGGAAATACTAAACTTACCTGAGAATATAGAAGTGATTGCTTTACTTCCCTTGGGTTATCCACTTGATGAAGTAAAGCCAGAGAAGAATAGAAAAAATATTGAGGAAATTGTGAGTTGGGAAGGGTATCGGGGATAGAAATATCTGCTGATAAATAGACGTTAATAGAAAACAGAGGTGTCTAAAAGTTAACTGACTTTTAAACACCTCTGTTTTTATGACTTCAATCCAAAGCCTTATCTGCCATATAGGAACTTCTTACCAGGGGACCGGAAGCGACATATTTAAAGCCCATTTCCTCGCTAACCTTTTTATATTTCTCGAAGGTATCTGGGTGGATATATTCTATAACGGGATGATGCTCCTTTGATGGTGCGAGATATTGGCCAATGGTGAGTATCTCGCATCCAACGTCTCTCAGGTCTTGGAAGGTATTAATCACTTCATCTTCAGTTTCGCCAAGCCCGACCATTATTCCGGACTTGGTGAAGATTTGCGGATCAATAGCTTTAACATTTTTGAGCAGTTCCAATGACCTCTCGTATATCGCCATGGGCCTTACTTTAGGATATAAACGGGGTATGGTCTCGATATTATGATTGATGATTTCAGGTTTTGCTTCTATCACTTTCATTAGCGAGCTTTGGTCGCCTTTAAAATCAGGTATCAATACCTCTACGATAACCTTTTGATCAAGTATTTTTATCTGTCTTATTATATCAGCAAAATGGCCTGCGCCTCCGTCTGGGAGATCGTCTCTAGTAACAGAAGTAACAACCACATGCTTCAAATTCAGTTCTTTTACCGCCTGAGCAACATGCAAGGGCTCATTGGAATCAACGGGCTGAGTAGTGCCCTTTCCTACAACGCAGAAAGTACAGTTTCTGGTACATGTCTTTCCAAGGACCATAAATGTTGCAGTCCTCCTACTGAAGCATTCCATTAGATTAGGGCAGTCTGCTTCCTCACAGACGGTATGAAGTGAAAGCCTGGCTAGAATTTCTTCTACGTCAGCTCTATTTTTACCGTCTTGGACTCTTATTTTGAGCCAATCAGGTTTACGCTGGTGCATATAGTTACGCTCCTTTGATGTTTATCAGGATAATTTGACCTTAATTAGAACCGAGAATAGTTTTTAGATCAACAGTTTCATAATTCGTAGCAAATACTTCACAAAAATATTTTATAACAAGCTGATTTACCTTTTCATAATCCATCTCGTATCCGAGGAGTTTATGCAATGACGTTACACCCTTGTCTGTAATACCACAGGGATTTATCCAGCGGAAGTGTTCAAGCTGTGTGTTTACATTAAATGCAAAGCCGTGCATAGTTACCCAGCGTTTAACTGCAATGCCTATAGCAGTTATTTTGTTATTTCCAACCCATACGCCTCTATTTTTATCATCTTCTCGATGAGCAGTAATTTTGTATTGAGTATGTAAAAGCTTAATAAATACTTCTTCAATCTTCCAGACAAAATCTTTAATATCTTTGCCATAGTTACTCAAATCAATAATTGGGTACCCGACAATCTGACCAGGACCATGGTAAGTTATATCACCGCCTCGGCCAACTTCGTAAGTTTTGACTCCATTTTCTGTAAGTTCTTGAGTTGTAAGTAGGATATTGGAGTGGGCACCATTTCTTCCAAGAGTGAGGACAGGAGGGTGTTCCACTAACAGGAGTACATCTCCCACTTTATCTTGTTGGCGCATTTCAAGAAGCTTTTCCTGGATATCCAGTGCTTCCTTGTAATCCATTCTTCCTAGGGGGACTACTTTAATTATAATGAAAATCACATCCAGTTTTGTACGTTATTATATTGAATATAATAACATTAAGGAAACTATTCTTAAAGTATGATTCCTTTATTCAAAGTTCAACAACGCCTCAAGGGATCCTTTTGTGCTATTACCTTATGGGAGAGACAAGTGATACAATTGACATATGACTAATAAATAAGAGGTGTAATTATCATGATGCGAAACATCGATTGGGAGAATGCCATAAATATCCGTAGATCTACTCGAAGCTTTGATATGATCCCTGTTGAGGAATCAATAATGGTCTCGCTTCAAAAATGTATTGAAGAACTTGAAATCCCCATAAAACATAATGTGGAAATTCGTTTGTTTAAAGCGAATCCTGATAAGAAACTCTATACAGTATTTGCCTCCCCGCCAGATAATATGGCACTTATCACTAATACCGACACCTGCTCAATCTCAATAGCAGGATTTGTAGGAGAAATATTGATTCTATATGCTACCAATCTAGGACTTGCTA
>JAGXFZ010000105.1 GCA_024637055.1 Gracilibacter sp.
AAATATTTCGGAGCATTGATCTGCTCGTTTTTAACTCATTATTATTTGACGAGTCTAGCTTAATT
Source organism: Gracilibacter sp. (assembly GCA_024637055.1). GTDB lineage: Bacteria > Bacillota > Desulfitobacteriia > Desulfitobacteriales > Syntrophobotulaceae > Gracilibacter. Next base: position 66 of record JAGXFZ010000105.1, read on the forward strand.
CTTATTCTTGTTGTTCAGTTTTCAATGACCATGGATGGTCAGGTGTCGTGAAGGACACGGATGTCCGAGAACGACCAATGACCATGTATTTAAGCTTTTGTTGCTTTTGTTGCCTCTCAAGCGTGTTGCCGTCTTAAGACGCTTGCATATAATATCACGCTGTTTTAAGACTGTCAACACCATAATCGTAATTTATTTTAAATCTCGTAGTATTTCTTTAATTATTATCTTTACTGTTAATATTGCTCTCATAACTAAATTCCTCTGCCCACCTATGAATCATTGCGTGTAGCTTTTCATGGATTCCGTACCCAATAACTTTTTCTTCATATTTTTCGAACCTTTCAAATAACTCATCTTGTGTTTTCTCTTCTAATAACTTATCAGCAAGCGGAAACAGAACACAATTTTCTTTTTCTATATGATTCTTCAACAATTGGCTATAGTTGATTGCATTAGTATTAAACTTATCCAAGTCTTTAGTTTTTAGTGCTTCATCCATTAATGCAATGTATTGTCTGCCTTCAACATGCTCTTCTAACATTTCCTTAATCAGCCCCTCATCTTTATGTAAGGGATTGATAACTTCAAAAAGATAATTTTCTTCTTTACCATGATGACATTTATCTGCGAATATTTTTAGAAAATAGATAAGCTCCTTATAGTATTCGGTTTTTTCAATATCTTTTTTGGAATCCGATGCCATCATCTTGCCTACAATTTCTAGAACGTACAGTATTGAATCATGCTCTTTCCTGAGATCTTGAGTTGCTTTTCCCATAATCTAAACCTTCTTTCTCTTAATATATTTAAATTCTAAACTATATCTGGAATGATTGCGGTAACACTAGTTACGAGCAGTATGGAAATAATTAATGGGCTCTGTGTTACAACAACACAAAAGCCCATTTGTTTAAGAAAGTTTTAAATTACTTAGTTTTTACTTATAGGTATTAGTAAGGTAGAAAACTGGTGTCTACAAGATTGTCTACTAAAGATTCCGAGTCAACGTCCATTTTGATAAAACCATTTTTTTGTAAAAATAAAGCAGATTCTTTAAGCTTGGCAATATTGTCCTGATCTATATCCATACTAAAATCAAACTTAGGATACAACATTTTAACTGCATTTATGTTTATTTCGTTTACTTCACTGGCCAATTCTAAAGATTCGTCAACGTTTTTCTCTGACCAATCTAGATTCTGATTGTGCACCTCGAGAAACCTTTTAATAATCTCGGGATGTTCAGCTATAAATTCTGATCTGGCAGCTATCACCGCTTGGCCAAGGATAATATCTTCTGCTGTGATGATTAGTTTTGCTTTCTGAGAGGCAATGACTTTAGCCATTATGGGATCAGGAAGAATGGCAGCATCGACATGTTTCTGCAAAAGGGCATTGGCAGCATCAGGTGACGGCATGTTAACCACTTCAATATCTTCGATAGAGAGGTCTGCGTTATCTAGTGCCCTTATAAGCATTTCATGAAGCATGGTCCCTTTCTGTAGGGCAACTTTCTTTCCCTTTAAATCTATAACTGATGCTATCCCGCTATCTACTCCAGCTAGCATTCCGATAGCCTCTGGAAATTTAGAATAGCTGGAGATAACTTTAATATCATTACCATTAGCTTTAGTAATCATAGCGGATACGTAATTAAGAGATGTAGCTATATCTATTGATTTTGCAGCTAAAGCTTCTGTTGTAGCAGGGCCTTCTAGTTCATACCATTTTATTTCTATACCTTCTTTGGCAAATTCCTCTTCGAATACTTTCCTGTCCAAGGCTACGATTGAAGGGACATTGATCGGACGTAAGGAGTAAGAAATGTTGATAACCTTGGGTTTCTCAGGTTGAGGGACGTCTGCACTACAACCTGCTAAGGTAGTGACTAATAAGAACATGCTGGTAAGAAGTATCGTAAGTATTTTAGTTGTCTGTTTCATATTATTTTCCTCCTATGATTAGTACACCCTAGACGTAATATATTTTTTCAACTTGATGAATTCTAAACTATCTACATCTCTGGGGTAATCAAAAGGTACTTCTATCGTTTCCTTTATTATTCCTGGAGATGAAGACATAATTAAGACTCTTTGTCCGAGCAGGAGTGCTTCACTAATATCATGAGTAACTAATATAACACTTTTTGCTGTCTGTTGCCAAAGATCCACTAACTCCATTTGCATTCTTGATCTGGTTTGAGCATCTAGGGCAGAAAAGGGTTCATCCATTAATAGCACTTTCGGTTTGAACGCAAAGGCCCGGGCAATGGCAACTCGTTGAGCCATTCCTCCTGAAAGCTCGTACGGATAAGCTTTACGGAAATTTTCCAGACCCACTAACTGAAGTATATTATCAAGCTTGCTCTTTGCTTCATCTTTATTTGAATCTTCTATGCCAAAGGCTGCATTCTGTTCTACTGTAAGCCAAGGGAAGAGTCTTGGATCCTGAAAGACTACTGCTCTGTCATGGCCAGGCCCTCTAACAGGTATTTCTTCGATCAGCACCTCCCCAGTACTTGGTTTCTCCAAACCTGCGATTATCCTCAATAAAGTTGTTTTCCCACATCCGCTTGGGCCAACTATACTTATGAACTCACTCTTTGAGCTAGTAAAGCTGATTGATTTTAAAGCCTCTACTTCTCCCCAGTCACTATAAAAAGTTTTACCTATATTGTTTACTTCAAGCCTGGATTTCATGTGTTTCCACCTACCTTGTACATTTTCTTCCAAGGCATCAGTTTGCTTTCCATTCTCCGTAATAAGAAATCAATCAGCAAGCCGGCTAAGCCAATCGTAAATATGCCTACGAATATTTTATCAGCTTGGGAAAAATTCCTTGCGTCCATAATCAAAGATCCTAAACCTGAGGAAGCCGCTATGAGTTCGGCACCTACCAATGCACGCCAACAGTTACTCAGACCCAGTCGTAAGCCTACGAAGATAGTCATAGCTGCCGAAGGGATATAAACCCTACGGATCATCTCACCAGTGGTAAGCATAAAAGAACGACCTACTTCGATAAGCTTAGGATCAACACTAATTACTCCCTGAACAGTATTTAAAAATATTGGAAAAAAGGCTGCATAAACGATGACTGCAACTTTTGAAGCTTCATCTATTCCCAGCCATAGCATAAATATTGGAATCCAAGCGATTGGAGGAATTTGTTGGAGAAAAGAAAGTGTTGGATTCACATAGTGTCTAAAGGTACGAGTCTTACCCACCAATACTCCCATAGGAATGGCTACAGCAACAGCGATTAGGAACCCGTAGCATAGTCTCTGTAGACTGATAAGAAGGTGCTGTTGGAGCAACCCACTACCAAACATATCGATGTATGTGTGGCTTATTGAGCTGGGAGATGGCAGAAAATATGGGTCAACAACCCCTTGTCTGGCTGCCATCTCCCATATGGCCAAAATTATTACTGGAAAAACTAATCCTCGAATGATTTTTCGACTTATATCTTTTATACTTGAGCTAATTTTTTCTGAAGTATTATTTCTATTTATAGACATTGTTATATGCCTTTCATATAAAAGTTTGGGTACCCTGATTATTATAAATCATTCTTGGAGGATTTACACGTCTTAATTTGTGATTTATTTCATAATCATCTCTTCATCTTATAAGATAGTATTGTTGTTACTGAATTCACAGTTCTTAAATATATGAAAGAGCCTAAGGCTCTTTCATATTGTACTTATTCAGTAATATATTCGTTGAATTTTCCACGTTTCGTGTAATGGGTATGAAGCAGTTCGTGAGATTTATGACCATTAGGCTCTATTAGGAATTCTTTATATAACTTGGTGATGTACTCGTTCTCATGAGACTTTCTAAGAGTTTTACCTTCATCTTCCCTGTAAATCGCTTCCAACCGTTTCTGGCGAATCTCTGGTGTAGTTGGTCTTGGCTGACCACCACCGCTTATACAGCCACCTGGACATCCCATTACTTCTATAAAGTGATAAGGTGATTCACCTTTAACTATTTGGTCAAGTAGAATCTTTGCCCCGCTAAGTCCACTGGTAACCGCGACTTTAACTGTAACTCCATCAAGGAATTTATAAGCTTCAATCGGATCCTCAATAGTGAACTCTGCTTCTTTAACTTGTTGTAACCCGACTATAGGAGTGACATGAAGTTTATCAAACGGCAGTTGACGACCAGTAACCAATTCATATACTGTCCGAAGAGCAGCCTCCATCACTCCGCCTGTCACACCAAAGATATCGGCAGCACCTGAAGAAAGACCAAGAGGGTTATCAAATGGAGCATCGTCTAAATTACGGAAATCTATTCCTGCTTCTTTAATCATTTTGGCAAGTTCACGTGTTGTTAGAACCGCATCAACCTTTGGCACTCCATCATTTTGCATTTCTGGTCTGGAAACCTCAAATTTCTTTGCTGTACAAGGCATCACAGATACCACATACATATCTTTAGGTTCTACATTTACTTTCTCTGCATAATAAGATTTAGCCAGAGCACCTAACATAGCATGAGGTGACTTACAGGTTGAGAGATGATCAAGCTTATCCGGGAAAGAATGTTCTACATATTTGATCCACCCTGGACTACAGCTAGTAATCATAGGTAAAGTTGCTTGCCCACCAGTAAGAGCTTCCTTCACTCTAGTCAGAAATTCTGTACCTTCCTCGATGATGGTTAGGTCCGCTGTAAAATTGGTGTCAAATACGTCGTCAAAACCTAATTCTCTTAGAGCTGTAGCAAGTTTACCTGTTACAATATTACCTGGTTCATAGCCCAAGTCTTCACCTATAGCAACCCTGATAGCGGGAGCAACCTGTACCACCACACGTTTGTCTTTATCATTGATAGCATTCCAAACGTCTTGGATAGCATCTGTCTCTTTTAACGCTCCCACGGGACATACAATTGTGCACTGACCACAGTAAGCACAGTTAACGGTATTGATAGGTAGATCCATGGCTGTGCCAACTACTGTCTCGAAGCCTCTGTTCTGGGCATTCAGAACTCCTACATTCTGAATTTGGTTACAAACTGTAATACACCTGCGACAGAGAATACATTTGGACATATCACGAGAGATTGATGGCGAAATATCTATACGTCCTTTTGATTTTTCTCCTTCATAACGCGCATCGGTAACGCCTAAAGTGTTACCCATCTCTTGTAATTCGCAGCTTTGATTACGTTCACAACTCAAGCAATCCTTAGGGTGGTCGGATAGAATTAGTTCATAAAGCGTTTTTCTAGCTTTACGTGTCTTTTCAGTATTGGTTCTGACAACCATCCCTTCCCTTGCTGGAACCATACAGGAAGCTTGCAAGGTTCTTGCTCCTTCAACCTCCACAACACATAATCTGCAGGATCCGAACTTATGGACTCCTTCCAGATAACACAGGTTGGGAATATAAATATTATTTTGTTTTGCAGCTTCCAGAATTGTCAATCCTTCTGAAACGGAAACTGACTTGCCGTTAATTGTTAAATTTATCATTACTTTCGCCTACCTCCTGTCACAGCGTAAACAACGCATTGATTCAGCTATTGCGTTTAGCTTATGATAGCCTTTGACAACTTCTTCGAAGCCTTGTTTCCTAATTTCCGGTTCGAGTATTTCCATTGGGAATCTCTTATGCTCAACTAAATCATCTTCATGTGTTGCTGAAGGAATCTTTATTTCAGCACCTTTATTGAGTACTCCTTTTCCTCCTAGATACAGATCCATCGATACAGCGGCTTTTTTACCATCTGCGATAGCGGTAATTGCGACATCAGAACCTCTTGCTACATCACCACCAGCAAATACGCCCTCCATGGTTGTCATAAGGGTATCTTTATGGGTTATAAATGTTCCCCATTCCGTTATTTCAACTTCGCTTTTCTTCACAAATGGTAAATCAGAGGACTGGCTAACAGCTGGGATAACAGTATCCACCTTGATTGTAAAGTTTGACCCCTCTTTAATTTTAGGTTTTCTTCTTCCGCCTGAATCAAATCCTCCCAGTTCCATCCTGATACATTCGATCTCTTCGATCTTGTCTTTTCCATTAAAACGTATAGGAGCAACAAGAGGCATCACTTCTATTCCTTCTTCAATGGACTCCTGGACTTCTCTAGGATCTGCCGGCATATCTTCGATTGTTCTTCTATATATAATAATTACTTTTTCGGCGCCTTGTCTTAAGGCTGTTCTTGCTGCATCTATAGCTGTATTTCCACCACCTATAACAGCGACTACATCACCCACTTTGACATCATTACCAAGATTTACATTTCGCAGATAGTCAAGTCCATGGAACACGCCATCAAGGTCTTCACCAAGGATATTAACTTTGTTAGAAAACTGTGTTCCTGTAGCGATATAGATTGAGTCATGTTTTTGTCTTAAATCTGCGAACATAACATCTTTACCAACTTCTGTATTTAAGTGAATATGAACACCAACTTGCTCGATTAGTTTTATTTCATGTGTTAGAACTTCATTGGGTAATCTGTACTCGGGAATCCCAAAAGCGAGAACCCCACCAGCTATAGGCTGTGATTCATAGACATCAACATCGTAGCCTAATCTTGCCAGATAATAACCACAGGTTAAACCTGAAGGCCCTGCACCGATAATCCCAACACTCTTACCATTCTTAGGGAAAACGATGTCTTTTGTGAAAGGAAGCTCATGTTTGAACGCATAGTCAGCAGCGAATCTTTTCAGATCAGCGATAGCTATTGCCTCATCAAGTTGCTCTCTACGACATTTGCTCTCGCAGGGACGAGTACATATTCGACCACAAACTGCTGGGAAAGGATTCTCTTGTTTGATAAGATTATAAGCATCAATATATCTGCCTGTTGAGATTAGTGCCATATACCCAGGAACATTAACACTAGCCGGACAAGCATTTTCACAAGGAGAAACGAAGAGATCAGAACAGACTCCAGCACGACAATGCTTATACTTAATGTGCTCCTCATATTCCTGGCGGAAATACTTGATAGTACTTAGAATTGGATTGGGAGCGGTTTGACCCAGGCCACACATAGCAGTCTGCTTTATGTTTTCACTTAACTCCTCTAATAGTTCGATATCCCCTTCTTGACCGTTACCCTTGGTTATGCGCTCTAATATTTCCAACATCCGCTTGGTTCCTACACGGCAAGGTATACATTTACCGCAAGACTCATCCTGAATAAAATCCATAAAATATCTTGCTGTATCAACCATACAAGTATCTTCGTTCATAACGACAAGACCACCAGAGCCCATAATTGCCCCAAGTTTACTTAGAGAATCATAGTCAACTGGAGTGTTTAGGTACTCCTTAGTAATACAGCCGCCAGAAGGGCCTCCGGTTTGAGCAGACTTGAAAGGTTTTCCTCCAGGGATGCCGCCTCCAATTTTAAAGAGAATATCTCCTAGGCTCATACCCATCGGTACTTCAACGATTCCTGTATTAACGATATCTCCTGCAAGAGCAAATACTTTCGTTCCCTTGCTATTTTCTGTACCATACTGGGTATACCAATCCGCCCCCTGAAAGATAATAGGAGGTATATTAGCGAAAGTCTCAACGTTATTGATAATTGTAGGTTTATTAAATAATCCGCGTTCAAATGGGAATGGAGGTTTTTGTCGAGGCTCTCCGCGCTCGCCTTCAATAGAGGCCATAAGAGAAGTTTCTTCTCCGCAGACGAAAGCACCAGCACCTATTCTAATCTCCAAATCGAACTCGAAATCACTTTCAAATAATTTGCCACCTAATAATCCATATTCACGAGCTTCCTCGATCGCTACACCTAAACGTTCCACAGCGATAGGATACTCTGCCCGGACATAGATATAACCCATATTTGCACCTATGGCAAATCCACCTAGCATCATTCCCTCTATAACGCAATGTGGATCCCCCTCAAGGATACTCCTATCCATAAATGCACCTGGATCACCTTCATCTGCGTTACAAACAATATATTTCTGGTCGCTAATTGCATTGTTGCCAGCTTCCCATTTTATACCGGCTGGGAAACCACCGCCACCTCGTCCTCTTAGACCAGATTTTTTGACTTCTTCAATGACTTCCTTATCGACCATACTTCCCAAAGCCTTCGCTATAGCACTATAACCATCTTCAGCGATATAAGCTTCAATAGAAGAGTAATCAATCCTTCCACAATTCTTTAAGGCTATCTTTACTTGATCTTTAAAGAAATCGATATCATTAATATTTGGGATATGCTTATCTAAAGCATGATCAAAAAAGGTATATTCTTCTTTTACTTTACCTTCTAAAATATGTGATTGTGCTATTTCAAGCATCTTTACTGGATCTACTTCAGTGTAGAATATTTCATCAGGCATTATAAGTAGAACTGGTCCTACTGCGCAAATCCCCATGCAACCTGTCTCTATTACCAGTACTTCATCTTCTAGATTATGTTTTTGAATAAATTTCTCAAGTGCTAGTTTAACTTCCCCGCAGTTAGAGGAGATACATCCTGCTCCTCCACAAACAAGTACTTGGTATTTGTACTTCGAAAGTTTTTGATTATATTGGTTTTTAATGCTTTCAAGATCATTTATGCTTTTAATATTTGTAATACTCATCTCTTCACCTCCAAGCTGAATTATTCTAGTATTTCGCTAAGATAGATTCTAATTTATCAGGATTCACCTGTTTGAAAACTACATCATCAATCATCATAGCAGGAGCCAAACCGCAGGCACCAATACAGCGAGCAACTTCAAAAGTATATTTTTTATCCTCCGTAGTGCTTCCTACTGGTACTCCCAATATGTCTTCCAAACGGTCAACGAGTTTTTTGCCTCCTCTAACGTAGCAGGCAGTGCCCATACATACTCTTATAGTGTGTTTACCTCTAGGTTGGGTTGCAAAGAAAGAATAAAATGTAATGACACCCGAGACCTCAGAAAGTGGTTTATCCATACGGTCTGCAATAAATTTCTGTAACTCCAAAGGTAAATAACCGTAGATGTTTTGGGAAAGGTGAAGTACTTGTATAAGGCTACCTTCCCGCTTTTTGTATTTGTCGATGATCTCTGCGATTCTGTCATATTTTTGCTGATCATTTTCCTCTTCACAGCAACATTGACATTTCAAAGCTTCTGAACTCATTTTTTACCCCCTCCTAAGTTTGTATTGGTGCGTACTATCACAAGAATAACTGTTTTAACCCCAAAACCTCCTTACATCATATTCCCAGTAAATTTTCTGAATTTTTAAAATAGTTTGTAATCGTGAGTACTATCACAAAGATGAACAATTAGCAAATCAACTAGTACATCATATGTAATTACTATTGCAATATCAAATAATAATAATAAGAATCTTCTTTAAAATTATAGCACTAAGCATCTGTTGCAATCAATACATTTTTCGACTTTTGGTAATATTATTAATTCTACTGTTTAATCATCAAAAAATTCGAATAGCAGAAATTCAGTAAACATAAAAATCTATTATAACTTATTTAAATATATTTAGTATGAAAGGCGTGAAAACAATAATACCTTTCATACTAATCACTTTAGATTCACTCTACAATATGACCATCACCATAGATCATATATTTGACAGTCGTAAGCTCAGGAAGAGCCATAGGACCACGAGCATGCAACTTTTGAGTACTGATTCCAATTTCTGCACCGAATCCGAATCTTCCCCCGTCAGTAAAGCGAGTGGAAGCATTGACCAAGACAGCAGCCGCATCAACCTCTTTTAAAAACCTTTGAGCGGAAGAATAGTTCTCTGTGATAATAATCTCGGAGTGCTTCGTACTATATTTATAAATATGATCCATTGCTTCTTCCATATCTGTTACTACTTTAGCACTAATAATCAGATCGAGGTATTCTGTACCCCAATCCTCTTCATTTGCCAGAACTGCATAACTAAGGATATCCTTCACCCGTTCACAGCCTCTAATCTCTACCCCATAATCATTGAATTTGTCACCTATTAGTTTAAGATACTCCTGGGCAACATCCTGATGAACCAATAATGTTTCTAGGGCATTACATACTCCCGGCTTTTGAGTTTTAGCGTTAAATACTATGGAAACAGCTTTCTCTACATCTGCATCCTTGTCAACAAATGCATGACAAACTCCAGTTCCTGTCTCGATTACAGGGACAGTAGAGTTTTCAATAACGGTTTTAATTAATCCTTCCCCGCCACGTGGGATTATAACATCGATATATTTATTCATCCGCATAAGCTGTAAAGCATATTCTCTATCAGTCTTCTCAATAAGTTGAATGGAACCTTGAGGAAGCCCACTGCTTTCAGCAGCCTTAGATATAATTTTAGCTAATGCTTTATTACTCTCTATCGCTTCAGAACCACCTCTAAGAATGCATGCATTACCTGATTTCAGACAGAGAACAGCCGCATCCACAGTGACATTAGGTCTTGCTTCATAAATCATGGACACTACTCCCAAAGGCACACGCGTCTTCTGGATTCTAAGTCCGTTAGGTCTTGTCCAAAACTCTCCACCCCCAACAGGATCTGGCAGTTTTATTATATCTTGAATAGCTTTGCTCATCTCACTTATTGCTTCTGAAGTAAGTCGCAAGCGGTTAACAAGGCTTTTCCTCAGCCCCTTCTCTTCTGCAGCTTGGACATCAAGGCTATTGGCTCTTAATATCTCCTCTTGGTTTGAAATTAAAGCCTGAGCCATCACAGCTAGAGCATTATTCTTAGCCTCGGTACTAGTAAATGCTAGCTTACGCGCCGCATCCTTCGCTTTCTCCCCAATCAGAATTAAGTCATCTGAGATTATCATATTTTACCCTCCCTCAATAAAGTTATTAGATATATTTGTGCATTGCTTAGCGAACCTTCAGAGCAGAGAAGCGTGGTGAGCGGGCAATGCACAAATATTTCTATTACATTATTACCGTCATATTATCCCTGTGCACGAGTTCTTCACACTTCAAACTAGGTATAAGTCTCTGAATCTCATCAGAACGTAACCCCTTTGCTCTATCTGTCTCTTCACTGCTCAATTCAGCAAAACCACGTGCTATCTCTTCACCATTGAGATTAACTATTTTAATAAGATCCTTACGCTCCCAGTAACCATCTAACCCGGTTACTCCTGAAGCTAAAAGACTTTTCCCTTCTTTAGTTAAGGCCTTTTGGGCACCGTTATCTATAATAATAGTTCCCATAGAGAGTGCAGCATAAGCCATCCAACGTTTTTTGCCGGTCATCTTGTGGTTACAAGGTGGGAACATGGTTCCTTTAGGATAAATACCCCGTGGGATTTTATTAATCTCATCTAATCTACTCGCATTCATCAAAAAAGTTGAAATACCAAACTTAGTTGCCATCTCTGCAGCTTGTAGTTTGGTAATCATTCCACCTGTTCCAATAGATGATCCTTCCCCATCTGCAAGACTTTTTACCTTATTTATATCATCGACTTTTAACAATAGCTTTGCATTAGAGTCTTTGGTAGGATTAGCCGTAAACAAACCATCAACATCGGTAAGAAGGATAAGCATATCCGAATTCACCATACCGCTAACTAAAGCGGATAATCTGTCATTATCTCCGAAGCAAAGCTCTTCAAAAGCAACAGTATCGTTCTCATTAACTATAGGGATAACCCCATATTTCAAAAGTCTTTCAAACGTATTTTGGGCATTGCGATAGTGGGCTGATTCTACAAGGTCGATTCGTGATAGGAGAATCTGAGCACAAGTTAATCCATAGTTTTCGAAAAAAGAGGAGTATTTCTCAATTAGTATACCCTGTCCTACTGCTGATACCGCTTGTTTCCCAGCTATATCTATCGGCCTTTCCTTAAGACCTAGTTTAGCCATACCAGCAGCAACAGCTCCAGACGTAACTAAAATACACTCGATCCCCTGGTCACGCAAGGAAGCGATAGTATTTGCCATCTTATCCATGACCACATCATCAATTCCTCCTGTAGAAGAACTAAGACTATGGCTTCCTATTTTTACAACTATCCTTTTGAGGGTATTCATTGCGAATACTCCCCTTCCATCTGCTCTGCCTTTTGTAAACAAGCAAGCATTGCAATGTAGAACGCTTTATCCAAACCTTGTTCTTTGAAGCTTTTTAGCGCAGCTTCAGTAGTTCCGTTAGGAGAGGTTACCGCTTCTCTCAGTTCTTTAGGAGATCTGCTGTCTTCTGCTAACATCTTGCCTGCTCCCACTAGGGTTTCTCTTGCTAAGAACCCTGCCTCTTCAATTGTGAGACCTAGTTGTTCTCCAGCTTTAGCCATAAGTTCTGTAAAGAGATAAAAATAAGCCGGTCCGCTTCCGCTCACCGCGGTCAGAGCATTAATCTTACTATCGTCAATCCACAATACTTTCCCTACAGCTGAAAAAATCTTTTCTGCATTGATAGCTTGCTCTTCATTGACTTGTTGTCCCCTTGCCATACCGGAAACAGCCTGTAGAACTGCACTCGATGTATTCGGCATAACACGGATTATGGCAATACCAGGAAGCGCCTGTTCATATACAGCTAACCCAATACCGGCAGCCACAGTAATAATGAGTTTTCCGCCTAGTGGATAAACGGATAAATCCTGAAGCAGGCCATTAATATCTTTAGGCTTTACTGCAAGAACAAGGATTTGAGATTCTGAGACAATCTCCGAGAAAGAACAGCTCTGAGCGTCGTACGCTTTCCCCAAACTTTCAGCTTTCTCCTCGAAAACATCATATAAATATAGCTTATAATCCTTTTTATTCTGCCTCAACCCTTTGATAATCGAAGCTGCTAGATTTCCCGTACCTATAAAACCAATCTTATTCACAGCTGATACACGCTCCATCATACATATTTATCACCATTGACAAAGTAGGGGATTATTTTGAATGTCGATATTTTTTTCGTCTACTAGGCTTTGATACTTTTCAAAATCCTTTTTTGCTTCATCTTGTTTGTCTAAATTCTCATATGTTCTTCCCCTATTAAAATAGGCCTTCTCATTATTCGGATTATACTGAATCGAAAGTGTATAATCATCTACCGCTTTCTCGAATTGTTTTAGTTCACAATATGCTCTACCCCTATTATAATACGCCTTTTCATTATTGTACTGGTTTAAATTGATAGATCGATTATACTCTTCGATTGCTTTAACAAAGTACCCTTGTTCGTAATAAACGTTGCCTTTATTAAAATAGAAACGGGGTTCCTCACTATTAAGCTCTATCGCTTCATTGTAACTTTTTAATGATCTATCATATTCTTTCGACAGATACCAAACAAGTCCCTCGCTGGCAATAGTCTCAGAGCGTGCCATTCGCGAAAAATCTTTTGCTTCATTAGCGGATTGTGCAATTTCTAAAATTCTGTTTTCCAAATCCCTAATTGCTTTAACTGCATTATTCTTAGCATCTTCAGCAGCTTCCTTAGCGATACTCGCATCTTTTTCAATCTTTTGGATCTTATTAGTACTGATAAGAGGTATTGCTATCGTTCCGATCAATGTAAAAATTGTTAGTAATATAGATGCAGCAGTCACAATAAGTAATACTGAATTAATCGCATGGTCGCTTATAGACTTATAATAATTCATTAATTCAGAGGCCTGAGCATTTCTTTCTTGAATTAAATCAATATCCCCTCTTAAGCTTTGAATTTGGTCTGTACTCTGCTGGTCTGTTAGAACTTCGGCCATTACAGGCAAAGATATCACCATAAGCAAAAGGACTATCAATAGGAATAGAATAAGTTTCTTCATAATTCCTCCTCTGCTCTTCCAAAAAGAAATCTGTTTATCAAAAATAAACAGATTTCTTTGAGCCATGGTAACAAGATTTAGGACAGTGCCGTTACAACAGCATCTCCCATTTCTTTTGTTCCAGTGACTTTCTCTGTTGATTTTGCTAAGTCAGCGGTCCGGTATCCTTGATCAAGAACCTTGATTACAGCTTTCTCAATGCGTGTTGCTTCTTCATTAAGGCCAAAAGTATAACGCAGCATCATGGCAGCTGATAGAATGGTCGCTAGAGGGTTGGCTTTGTTTTGGCCCGCTATATCCGGTGCAGAACCATGAGCTGGTTCATACATCCCCTTCTTACCAGCCATGCTCGCGGAAGATAACATTCCGATAGAACCGGCAAGCATGGAAGCAAGATCTGTAAGTATATCACCGAACATATTTTCTGTAACAATAACATCGAACTGCTCAGGATAACGTACAAGCTGCATAGCAGCATTATCGACATACATGTGGGTAAGCTCAACATCAGGATATTTTTTGGCTACATCTTCTGTTATCTCTCTCCAGAACCTTGAGGATTCTAGGACATTGGCTTTATCAACAGAACATAGTTTTTTCTTTCGACCTTGGGCTGTCTGAAAACCAAGTTCTACAATCCTACGAACTTCTTCTTCAGTATAAACAAGAACATCATAGGCTGCAGCGGGTTCGGTAGTCCTGCCCTTTTCACCGAAATATAAACCGCCCGTTAATTCTCTTAATACTACTAGGTCAACATTCTTAACAATCTCTTCTTTTAATGTGGAAGCAGAAAGTAAAGCTGGGATTATTTTGATGGGACGAATATTAGCAAAAAGATTAAGCTCTTTTCTTAATGGCAATAGGGCACCAAGTTCTGGTCTTTCCATAGCAGGCAAGGTATCCCACTTCGGACCTCCAATAGCTCCCAGCAGAACAGCATCAGCTTCCTGACAAGCTTTTAAGGTATCTTCTGGCAAAGCTTTCCCAAATTTATCTATGGCGGTTCCGCCTATGGCGTATTCTTGGAAAGTGAATTCTTTTTGACTCTGAGAAAGTACAACTTTTAATACTTTTAGGGCTTCAGGGATAATTTCTTGACCTATCCCATCACCGGGAAGTACTGCTATTCTAGGCATGTTTTTGTTTCTCCTTTACATACGGTATCAGACCGCCCGCTTTAATAAGTTCCTGCATAAACTGAGGAAACGGGCGAGCTTGGAAAGTAGTATTCTTGGTTATATTATCAATCTTACCAGTTTCCAAATCAACGTTGACCTCATCACCAGCTTCGATTCCCAATACTGCCTCAGGACACTCCATTATGGGCATCCCAATATTTAGAGAATTCCTATAGAAAATCCTAGCATAGGACTCAGCGATTATAACTTTAATTCCAGCTGCTTTGATAGCCAGAGGTGCATGTTCTCTGGAGGAACCGCAGCCGAAATTTTTGCCACCAATCATAATATCACCAACTTTTACATTTTGAGCAAAAGTAGGATCAGCATCTTCCATACAATGGGCAGCTAGATAGTCTAACTCCGACCTATTGAGATAACGAGCAGGTATGATGACGTCGGTATCGGTATCATGTCCGAATTTCCATGCTTTAGCCATTATTTAACAACCTCCCTCGGATGAACTATTTCCCCTCGGATAGCTGAAGCCGCAGCCACTGCCGGATTACTGAGATAGACTTCGCTCTCAGGATGTCCCATCCGGCCCACAAAATTACGATTTGTTGTAGCTAAAGCCCTCTCTCCCTTAGCTAATATACCCATGTGGCCTCCGAGACATGGACCGCATGTAGGTGTGCTAACAGCAACTCCTGCTTCGATAAATGTTTCGATTAAACCACTTCGCAAAGCTTCTAGGTAAATCTGTTGCGTTCCTGGGAAAATTATACACCGAACTTCGGGGTGAATTTTTTTACCCTTTAAAATTTCTGCTGTAATCTGCAAATCTTCCAAACGACCATTCGTACATGATCCGATCACAACTTGATCAATCTTAATTCCACTAGCCTCATCAACAGACTTTGTATTCTCAGGCAAATGAGGGAAAGCAACCTGTAAGGGAATATCTTCTGTATTGATATCGAAAATCTTCTCGTAGGAAGCATTTTTATCACTTGCGTATACTTTGAAATCTCTTTTCGCTCTTGCCCTTACATATTCCATGGTAATATCGTCAGGTGCGATTATTCCAACCTTTGCACCAGCTTCAACAGCCATATTACTCATAGTAAATCTGTTATCCATGGATAGGGCTCGAATACCATCACCTGTAAATTCCATAGCTTTGTAACGGGCACCGTCGACCCCAATCATCCCAATGATATATAGAATTAAGTCCTTACCTCCAACCCAAGGTTGAAACTTAGACCCATGGAATACAAATTTTAGAGATTCAGGAACGCGAAACCACGCTTCACCAGTTGCCATTCCAGCTGCACAATCGGTACTCCCTACTCCGGTAGCAAAAGCTCCTAGAGCTCCATAAGTACAGGTATGAGAGTCAGCTCCGATTATTAAATCCCCGGGGAGAACAACTCCTTGTTCAGGAAGAAGGCAATGTTCTATACCTACCTGACCCACTTCCCAATAATGTTCGATCTGTTGTTCTTTAGCAAAACCTCTAAGGATCTTGCTTTGCTCAGCAGAAGCTATATCCTTATTGGGTGTGAAGTGATCAGGAACAAGAACGACTTTTTTATTATCGTAAACTTCGTTAATGCCCAATTTGCCGAATTCCTGAATAGCTACCGGACCAGTTACATCATTTGCCAGGACAATATCTAGTTTAGCATTGATAATCTCACCGGGAGCTACTTGTTCCAGCCCAGCATGAGCAGCCAGTATCTTCTCACTTATCGTCATCCCCATGCAGCATTCCTCCTTAGTGTTTTTAAATACATAGTTTAAACCTATAATACAATATTATCTCATCCCCAACAACAAATACAGTTATGAGATGAGATAATATTGTGATTACTAATAGATAATTACACTGGACTTAATCTCGTTATTTTTGTTAATATTATCTTTTCTTAACTGTGATCCAACCTTTATCAAGTGCTCTATTTACAGCCTGAAGATAGGCCTTGACACTAGCTTCAATTATATCTGTACTTATCCCTCTGCCACCGACCTTATGATTTCCTAGCTTAACAGTCACAGTGACTTCACCCTGAGAATCTTCACCTCTGTCAATAGCCTGGAGTGAATAATTTAGAAGAGAACCTTCGATTCCGATAATCTTATCAATAGCTTTATAAGCAGCAGCTACTGGTCCGTCACCATAAGCAGCCTTGATCAGTTCTTCATCATTCTTATCACCGTTCTTATGCCATAAGCCAATAGTGGCTGTAGTCTTAAGATTATTACCACTGAGAACCTGCCAATAATTAAGAGCTAGCTGTTCGCCAGTTTCCGGCGCATCAACCAGGGCAAAGAGGTCACCGCCCGTAATAACTTTCTTCTTCTCAGCTAGAAGTTTTAATTCTTCGAAAAGCTTTTCGAATTTTTCCTCAGATATTTCAACTCCTAAATCTAGAAGAGACTGTCGGACCGCGTGTCTTCCTGAATGTTTCCCTAGGACAATTGTATCCATCTCAAGCCCTATAGAATCAGGTGACATAATCTCATAAGTGGAACGTTCTTTTAACACGCCATCTTGGTGGATTCCGGATTCATGGGCGAAGGCATTCTTCCCAACTACGGCTTTATTATGCTGAACCATCATGCCTGTTAGACGGCTAATCATATTACTGGTACGCGCGATTTCTTTTGTATTAATTCGGGTTTCAACCCCATAGAAATCTTTCCTAGTAGCTAGACTCATAGCCAGTTCTTCTAGGGCAGCGTTACCTGCTCTTTCCCCTAAACCGTTAACAGCACATTCGATTTGATGTATTCCCACTCTGACCGCAGCCAGAGAGTTGGCTACCGCAAGACCAAGGTCATTATGGCAGTGAACACTTACTTTAGCTTTTTCAATACCATCAGTTCTTTCCATGACTTTTTTAACGAATTGAGCAAATTCATCTGGGGTAGAATATCCGACTGTATCTGGGATATTTAATACAGTTGCTCCCGCCTTAATCGCCACAGAAAAAACTTTAGCTATATAATCAATATCACTTCGAGACGCATCCTCAGCACTGAATTCCACATCGCTCACTTTGGATTTCGCAAACTCTACCGCGAACTTAGCTTGTTCAAGTACTTCATCCGGGTTTTTCTTTAATTTGTACTTCATATGGATAGGAGAAGTAGCTATGAACGTATGAATACGTGGGTTCCTGGCTTTTTGTATAGCTTCCCAGGCACGCTCTATATCACTAGCTTGCGCACGTGCCAAAGCAGCAACAGTCGTATTCTGTATTGTTTCAGCTATTAGTTTAACTGCCTGGAAATCGCCTTGAGACGTTACTGGAAACCCTGCTTCAATAATATCAACCCCAAGCTTCTCCAGTTGACGGGCAATTTGCAGTTTCTCTTCCATATTTAAGGCGACACCTGGAGATTGTTCCCCATCTCTTAGGGTAGTGTCAAAAAATTCAATACGGCGCATTCCGTCAACCTCCTCTCCAAGACCTTACCATTTATATTTTGCAAACTATTTCTTTTTCTTAAGCCAAGGCATCATAGCACGAAGTTCTTTACCCACTTTTTCGATCTGATGTTCCTCATCAATTTTTGTTACTGCATTAAATACCGGTCTTCCGACTTGGTTTTCTAGAAGCCATTCTCTAGCGAACTCACCAGACTGGATTTCTCCCAATATGCTTCTCATTTCCTCGCGGGTTTCTTCAGTGATAATTCTTCTGCCGATCATTAAATCGCCATACTGAGCTGTATCTGAAATGGAATAGCGCATATTACTTATTCCACCTTCGTACATCAAATCAACGATTAATTTTAATTCATGTAAGCACTCGAAATATGCACTTTCAGGCTGGTAACCGGCTTCGACCAAAGTGTCAAACCCAGCTCTGACTAATTCTGTAACGCCACCACAGAGTACTACTTGCTCACCAAATAGGTCGGTTTCTGTTTCTTCCTTAAACGTAGTTTCTAATACTCCCGCTTTAGTACAGCCAATACCTTTAGCATATGCTAAGCCAATCTTATGGGCATTACCTGTAGCATCCTGATGCACAGCAATAAGCCCAGGAGTTCCAGCTCCTTCTTCATAAGTACGACGAACAAGGTGTCCAGGGCTTTTGGGAGCAACCATGATTACATCAACATCACTCGGTGGTACAATCTGACCAAAATGAATATTAAAACCATGGGAAAATACTAACACTTTTCCAGGTTTAATTGATTGTCGTATTTCTTCTTTATATATCTTGCCCTGATGCTCATCAGGAAGAAGAATCTGAATGATATCTGCCTTTTCAGCTGCTTCAGCAACAGTCATTACTTTAAGTCCTGCTGCTTCTGCTTCTTTCCATCTTGGACTCCCTTGGCGCAAACCAACAACTACATTTAAGCCTGAGTCGTTAAGGTTCTGGGATTGTGAATGTCCTTGGCTTCCCCAACCCATTACCGCAATAGTTTTTCCTTGTAGAATCCCTAAGTCTGCATCTGAATCATAATAAATTTTAGCCATAATTTAATACCTCTCCTATTTACATTTTTATTTTAATTTAATCTAACCACTCTTTAATAATACCGTACCCTAAATAAGTATACTGAGCCAATCTTATATTATATAAATTTATTTGCATTTTAACCATATATGAAATAAAAAAGCTTTAACTATCTGACCTAGCTACGGCTATTTTACCTGTACGAACAAGTTCTTGAATTCCATAGGCTCGCATGGCTTTCGTAAAAGCATTAATCTTTTCTTCATCACCTGTAAGCTCGATAGTAAGATTGCTTCTACCCATATCTACTACCCTGCCTCTAAATATATCAACAGTTTGGAGCACTTCAAGTCTAGTTTCCGATCTCACCTTGACTCTTATTAGAGCAAGTTCACGATCAACTACTGGCTCATCACTAAGGTTCGTAACCTTATGAACAACTACAAGCTTATGTAGCTGTTTCGTAACCTGTTCAATCACCTGACTATCTCCTTCTACAACTATAGTCATAAGTGACAAACTAGGATTCTCCGTCTGACAGACAGTCAGACTATATATATTATATGCTCTGCGGGCAAACAAACCTGATACCCGTGTTAAAACCCCAGGATTATTCTCCACAAGTACAGCTAAAGTATGCAACATTATTGTTTCCCCCCTAGCGTTTCAGTGATTACTTTACCAGAGGGAACCATCGGCAGTACCGCTTCATCCGGCGAGATCGTGCAATCAAGCAGTACCGGTCCAGGAGTAGCTAAAGCTTCCTTAATCGCGGATTCAACCTGATCAACTGTCTCAATTCTAATTCCTTTTATCCCGTAAGCTTCAGCGACCTTGATAAAGTCAGGATTGGCATCAAGTTGAATCTCACAGAAACGTTCCTTGTAAAACATTTTTTGCAACTGTCTTACCATGCCGAGGACACCATTATTCATCAAAACTATTTTGATAGGAAGTTTATGTTGAACAGTAGTAGCAAGTTCCTGAATACTCATCTGAAACGAACCATCCCCCGTTACCAGAAAAACCAGTCTGTCTGGATCAGCGATTTGAGCACCGATGGCTGCCGGAAGACCGAATCCCATGGTACCTAAGCCGGCACTAGTAATAAATTGCCGACCTGTATTCAACGGATAGAACTGTGCTGCCCACATCTGATGCTGACCGACATCGGTAGCCACGATAGCGTTATCCCCTCCGAGTCTGCCCATCGCCTCTAAAATAGTCTGAGGGTTTAGCTGTTCATCCTGCTCATAACTTAGAGGGTATTCTTGCTGCCATTTGCGCAATTGTTCCCACCATTGGGGTATTTCTGTAAGAGCAACTTTCTGGAAAAGTTCCTCCAAGACAAGCTGAGCATCCCCTACTATGGGGATATGAGCTTTAATCACCTTACCGATTTCGGCAGGATCTATATCGATATGGATTACCTTTGCCTTGGTGGCAAACTGGTGTTTTAGTCCGCTTGTCACCCTATCGTCAAATCGAACCCCCACAGCTATTAGTAAATCACAATCATTGACTGCAAGATTAGCTGTTATGGTACCATGCATCCCCACCATCCCAAGGAGATTAGGATGTTTGGTAGGAACACTTCCTAGTCCCATTAAGGTAGTAACAACAGGAATATTGGTCCTATCAATAAGGTCACAGAGGATAGACCCAGCTCCAGAAGTGACCACACCGCCGCCGACATAGATCACGGGTTTTTTGCTCTGAGCCAAGGCTCTGGCTGCTTCCCCAATTTGACCAGGATTTCCTTTAGAAAAATATTTATAGCTTTTAAGAGACACTTTAGATGAACATTGGGAATTTGTAACCTCTGCAGCCATAACATCTTTGGGCAAGTCTATGAGAACAGGTCCTGGGCGTCCAGTCCCTGCGATATGAAATGCTTCCTTAACTATGCGTTGGATATCATTCGCATCTTTCACAAGATAGGAATGTTTGGTTATCGGTAAGGTCATCCCCGTAATATCAACTTCTTGGAAAGAATCACTTCCCAATAGATGAGTAGGTACTTGACCTGTAAGAATAACCATTGGTATAGAATCCATATAAGCATTAGCTATCCCTGTAACCATATTAGCCGCGCCAGGACCGGATGTTGCCATACAAACCCCAACTTTGCCACTAACCCTGGCATAAGCATCAGCCGCATGAACTGCGGTTTGCTCATGTCTTGGGAGAATATGCTTAATCGGACTATCTAGCAATGCGTCATAAATAGTTAATACTGCTCCACCTGGATATCCGAAGATAACCTCTACACCTTCACTAGCTAAGACATCTAAAAGAACCCTAGAACCATTACAAGATGCCGAAGATATGCTTTCTTGATCTTCCCAGGATATTTCGGAATCTATAGCTACATATTTATCGTCTTTTGAGTTACCCACGTTAATCCCCCTTGTTTGTCTTAAAGGCAGCTCCCTTATTTGCCGATTGAACAGACTGAGCATAACGTCCCAAATAACCTGTTCTGCCCGCGACTTTATACGCTTTGGCCAATCCTTTTTCAGCTGAAAAACTCTGTCTTCTTTTTGCTTTCTCTTCTTCAGGCAGGAGCCAGTCAATTCTACGTTGTTCTAAATCAATCCGAACACGATCGCCATTCTCAACAAAGGCTATCTCTCCACCTACAGCGGCCTCAGGAGAAATATGTCCTATAGAAAGACCTCGGCTTCCTCCGGAAAAGCGTCCATCAGTCAAAATGGCAACAGACGCATCCAATCCCATTCCGGCTAAAGTAGACGTTGGCCCTAACATCTCTCTCATACCTGGCCCACCTCTAGGGCCTTCATAGCGGATGATAACCACATCACCCTCCTTGATCTCACCATTACGGATAGCATCAGCAGCTAGGTCTTCTTCATCAAAGACTTTCACAGCACCTTCAAAAACTATATCTCTTTTGGCTAAAGCTCCGACCTTGATAACTGAACCTTCAGGAGCTAAGTCACCAAATAGAATGCTTAATCCTCCTTTTAGTGAATACGGATTGGAAATTGAATGTATCACATTTGGGTCAATTACTTTGGCATTGGCTAACCGCTCAGCCATTGTACATTCCGATACGGTTTGTACTGAACCATCAAATAAGTCCGCATCTAACAGTGTCTTCAAAACCGCACTGATTCCGCCCGCTTCATTCAAATCGACCATATAATGACCGTTTACAGCAGGGCTTAATTTGCATATCTGTGGGGTTCTATCACTAATCGTATTAATATCAGCCAAGTCAAGCTCTATCTCTGCTTCAAAAGCAATGGCTGGTATATGCAAAATCGTATTGGTAGAACAACCTAAAGCCATATCGGCTGCTATCCCATTATTTATCGCTGCTTTGGTGACGATATCCCTCGGCCTAAGATCTGCACGCAAGAGGTTCATTACCTGATAACCGCTTTCCTTAGCAAAGATTATTCGCTCGGAATAGACAGCAGGTATGGTTCCGTTTCCTGGTAAAGCCATACCAAGAACCTCAGCTAAACAGTTCATAGAGTTTGCAGTGAACATCCCAGCACAAGACCTGTCTCTTATACACATCTCCGA
>JAGXFZ010000106.1 GCA_024637055.1 Gracilibacter sp.
CCAGGTAACCATGTAAAACAGTACCACCGGTATAGAGAATTTGGAGGTCATTCTGTAGTTCAACTGCCTTAAACAAATCACTGGTATGACCGACCGGAAGGTGAGTTGAATTCGTATAGTAAGGTTCACAGTCTCCGGCAGTGAGGATATCAGGATAATCTTCTTTATTAGATTTTGCCAGACGATAGCTAGTCGCTTCAGCAGGGGTGGCCTCCAGGTTGTACATGTCGCCATCCTCTTCCTGGAACTCTTGTATCCTGTCCCGCATATAGTTCAAGGTTTCTTGGGCGAAGTTCTGTCCGAACTGAGTAGAAATATCATCTGCATCTGAAGTAAAATTACGGATAGCTTCGTTGAGACCTACCAGACCAATGGTGGAAAAATGATTGGTCCAATATTTACCGAATCGATTCTTGATATCCCTCAGGTAAAACTTAGTATAAGGATAAAGCCCATTATCGGTTAACTTCTCTAGAATCTTGCGTTTAGTCTGAAGGGCACTACGACCAATACTCATATGATGATCGATAAGGGCAATAAACTGGTCCCAGTTTCCTTTAGCCAGATATCCGTAAAGTGGAAGGTTGAGAGTGACGACCCCTATACTACCTGTCAAAGGATTAGCACCGAATAACCCGCCTCCACGTTTTCTAAGTTCTCTGTTATCCAGGCGGAGCCTGCAGCACATACTACGTGCATCTTCAGGATTCATATCTGAATTTATGAAGTTTGCGAAATAAGGAATACCATATTTGTCGGTCATTCTAAAAATAGCGGAAGAAACTTCGCTGTTCCAATCAAACCCCTTGGTTATATTATAAGTTGGAATTGGGAAGCTAAAGATATTGCCATCTGCATCTCCTTCCAGCATAACCTCACAGAAAGCCAGATTTATAATATCCATCTCTTGCTGGTAATCCCGATAGAGAGTCTCCATAGGCTCACCAGCTACTATTGCCGGTTCATCTTTGATTGCCGATTCATCAGCCCTTACATCCAGTGTAATATTAAAAAATGGAGATTGGAACCCTACTCTAGTAGGTACATTGACGTTAAATATAAACTCCTGTATCCCTTGCTTAACTTGTTTATAATCAAGTTTATCCACTCTGACAAAGGGAGCCAGATAAGTGTCGAAACTAGAAAGAGCCTGAGCCCCTGCTGCTTCTCCCTGAAGTGTATAGACAAAGTTGACAATCTGCCCGAGTGCGGAACGAAAGTGTTTGGCAGGCTTGGATGTTGTTTTCCCTTCAGCTCCTCGGAATCCCACTACAAGCAGATCCTTAATATCCCAGCCTACACAGTAAGGGGCGAGGTCTCCCATATCATGGTTATGCAAAGCCCCTGAATGATGAGCCTTACCTACCTCTGCTGGAAGTATTGATTGCCAAAAAGCATTAGTAGCTTTACCGGTAACAAATCTGTTCAGTCCTTGCACGGAGAAACCCATGTTGGAGTTTTCTTTAATCTCCCAAGTTCCGAGTCCCAAGTACTCTGCAAATAGCTTGTTGTTATCGTTCTTAGCATCTTCCTGATTGCGAATTATCTCATGTTGAAAACGGTAACGAATATATGCTCTAGCAACGTCGGTATTACCCGTTTTCATAAGAACATCTTCTACTTTATCCTGTATTTTCTCGATCTCGAATCCTTCATTCTCTCCAAATAAAGATTCGAGTTCGTTTACTACCCTATCAGCAACAATCTTCGACCATTGTTTTGCATTAGGCGTCTCTGTCGCAACAAAAGCCTTATCTACCGCTTTCAGAATCTTCTCCTGGTCGAAAATTTCTCTTCTTCCATCTCTTTTAATTACATACATTCAGAAATCCTCCTTGGCTTATTTTTCTTTAATACTAGGTACTATAAGTTAGGTAAACTACAAGTAACAGGTAAGGTAACTATAAGTAACAGACTATGTAATAGTTAAAGCTTATAATGATCTTTATAAACTACTTGCGTTTTTTAACCAGTTCATCCAATTCTTCCATGAATCTTTTGATATCTTTGAACTGTCTGTAAACTGAAGCAAACCGAATATAGGCTATCTCATCAATGTCAAAAAGCTTCTCCATAACAGCTTCCCCGATAAGCATACTGGATACTTCACGTTCATTCATATCACGCATCTGTCTTTCAATTTCTGATATTATCGTTTCCAACTGTTCTGTGGATACTGGCCGTTTCTCACAAGCTCTAAGTAAGCCTGCCATAAGTTTCTGGCGAGAAAAAGGTTGCCTGCTCCCATCTTTCTTTACTATGAACAGTTGCAATTCCTCACATTTTTCATATGTGGTAAACCGCTTATTACAGACATCGCATTCTCTTCTCCTTCTGATAGCTGTCCCAGCCTCTGTCTGCCGCGAGTCAAGTACCTTGGTTTCATCATTTTGACAAAAGGGACACCGCAATATCCTTACCACCTTTACACTATATCTAGTATAGTTAATATTGTAACAGCACTACATATAGTAATCAATAGTTTTTTCCATAATTTACTCAAATCCCTACTTTAGTCCTATTTTCATAATTTTCCTATCTCTAATCCCTATATATACAGCAATCGTTAACAACTAATATCATATTTTCTTATATATAATAATCTCCTTTTGTATGATTTTTAGTATATTCTAAAGAACAACACGAAAAAGAGATATCTCAATTATAGTTTGAGATATCTCTTATAAGAATATATTTACCTTTACCCACTTTTTTACTGAGTCCAGTTAACTCTCGCTCAAAATAGACTTAATTCTCTAGACCTATCCTTGATTTGAAACGCTGATTGAGCAGGAATAATAGTATCGATAAATATCCAATTCCTATTAAGATATACATCCAACCGTTTAACCCTTGGGAAAACAACCAGAATGCCTTAGCCGGCCAGTAGAACGGGAATATACCTAGAAGTAGATGCCAATTTGAATCAATAAAATAACCGCCCATAGGAGCTAGGGTCATGATACCGAAGGCCTTCATAAGGGCAAGTCCTTCTAACTTATTATTGGCGAAGCCTATCATTATAAGGGTAAGCAGGACTCCGCCCATCCCTCCTACCAAGCCAACACTCAAAATCTCCGGAATACTCATGGGCGACATAAATCCAGTTAAAGGAAGCCCTACACTCACGAATAAGACACTGCTAAGAATTATAACACTGAAGCGGTAACGCAGATAATAATCAAGAGATACAGGGGTAACTCGCAGAACGTTAAAGATATTCTCATCCTTTTCATCCAAAAGAAGCAAACCATACAAGACTCCGAAGATGAATGGCATTTCTATGACGACGAAAAAACTCAATATCAAAGGATAATAATCTGCCAGAGAAAGACCGAAGGAATCAATAGTCCAGATGGTAAGTGGAGGTAAGAGAAACCGTAAAAAGGCAATCATCATAAGTGGGATAAACATGATATAGATAAGCATGTGTTCTCTGCGGATATTCTTTAAATCATTGGTAACAAAAATACCAATCTTACTCATACTTTTACTCATATTCGTGATCGTACTACTCATCTTTCGTTCCTCCTTCCGCCCTTAATGATGCTGATCCGCCCGCTATCACGTATTTGTGAAACCTCTTTTCCGACACTATAAAGAACAACACAATCCATAGAGACGGATAGATTAGGGAGTATACTAGATCCCAAGTGCTAATAGATGAGAAAGCACCTTTAAGTAGCAGTAGAGAGGCGTGGGTTGGGATTAAATATACGAGTGGCGATTGAATCCAGCCAATAAAATCTATGATTGGTAGCGTTATCGGTATGAGGTACAACTGAGACGGCATGATAAAAGAACTGATAGAGCTGTAAGGAATAACGGCAAACATTCCTACAGACAGTACTAAAACCGATGTAGTTATGACTCCCAGACTAAAAATTAGGATGTTAAAAGATAAACCTACAGTTACTACAGCCACAATCATGCTAATGACCCAAGATAGTAAAGTTAGTGTTATAAGCTTACTCAGTAGATACTCTCTGAATCTCAGCGGAGAAACCACTAGGGCATTCAGAGTTCCTTCCATCTTTTCGAAGATAACCTGACCTGCCAGGAAGTACAAACCTATTACACCCAGATCTACAAAGATTACAAATGGGACTGCCATCCCATACCAAGAGGCTGGTAAAAGTTTTAAGAGCACTATCCAAACCAAAGTTACAAATATCCCTGCATAGTAAAATCCATATCTTCGCTGCAGGGTGATATCCAAAGTAAAAATACTAGACATCCTACTCATCATAGATTCCTCCCTGTAACTCTAATGAAGATATCTTCTAGAGTAGACTCCTTCGTATGAATAGTCTCGATTTCAGAACAGCTAATGATATCCAGGAATTTCTGATTTTGTCCCAGACCAGCCAGTGGAAACTCTTCCGAGATAGCCTCCGACCCTCTTTTCGATACAGTTCTAGATGTGTCCTTCATTCCCTTTTCCGATATGCTCTTATTGTCTTTAGGATAGTAGCTAAGCTTCACCACACGTTCTCCCTGTTCTATCTTGAGTTTCTTGGGAGAATCTATTAGGACAATCTTACCATCAACTATGAAAGCTACTCTATCACATAATTCATCTGCCACAGCCATGTTATGCGTAGTGAGAAAAACGGTTTTACCTTTCATCTTCTGTTCCCTGATAGCATCTTTAATCTTACGAGCATTGACAGGGTCCATTCCACTGGTAGGTTCATCGAGAAAGATCAGTTGAGGGTTGTTCAACAGAGAACGGGCAAAGTTCAGCCTCATCTGCATCCCTTTGGAAAAATCGCTCACCCTTTTATCAGCATCTTCTTTTAATCCCACCATATCTAGCATTTCCTCAACATCCCTGGTCTTAGATGAAAAAAGCTTACCGAAAAGTTCTAGGTTCTCCCTAGCTGTGAGTTTCTGGTAGTGATTAGGGAGTTCAAAAGATACTCCTACTTTTTCATAGTACTCTTTACCCCAGTCTCTGATCTCTTTACCCATTACTTTACCCAAACCCTGATATCCTGAGAGTAATCCTATGAGAATCTTCTGAGTTGTACTCTTGCCTGCTCCACTCGGTCCTAGAAATCCGAATATTTCTCCATCCTCGACTTCGAAGCTAATATCGTCTACTGCTGATTTCGCGTCTTTGTTATAGGCGAAGACCATTTTCTTAACTTCAATCATTTTTCTTATCCCCCTTTATCTGTGTCTACTTATATATACCTTTTTTTAGCATCTCCATATAAATCATCAGCTCTGAACTAATATGCTCGAGATTAAAAACACTTCGATCCTTAGTCGCTGTATATCTCTTGAAATACCTATCAGTCAAACCATCTGTGACTAGGAAAATCAGCTCCAACGCTTTCTGGTGATCGATTTCCGGTCGGAATACGCCAAAATCAAGCCCGCTATAGATCTTAGACATGTTCTCGTCATGGAATGAGCTGTACCTTATCTTAATATCCTCTGTAAGATCTTCAGGGATATCTAAGAAGGCCTCAAACACCATAGCATAGGTCAAAGGGTCTTCAGCAAAAATATTGATCTTCATCTGCATAATTTGAGAAATCCGTTCAGCGATATCCTCGGATAACTCTGGCATTATCCTCTCTATAATCAGCTTATACTTATCGATACACCTATCTAGTACGTAGAGATAAAGCCCCTTCTTACTTTCAAAATAATGAAAAAGTAAACCCTTTGAGACCGCTGCCTTTTTACAGATAGAATTTGTAGAAGTCTGGTCGTATCCTTTTTCTGCAAATTCTTGGAGAGCAAAAAGTATAATTTGTTCGCGTCGTTCTTCGCTTAGTTCCGTAACTTTCCCCATAGAATCCCCCCTTAATCCTCTTGATGCTTCATGACATGTTTAATTATTGACCTAGTGGTCAATAATTATGCTACCATTGTTTGACCACTAGGTCAATAGGTAAATTAAAAAAATACCCGTATAATATACCTCGATACCTACTAAGTACAGACACACATCTTCAATGACAGCATATGCTTGTAGTGTAGTTGGAATATTATTCCACATTAACCATGAGGAGGTAATTATTATGTCTAGCCAGGCCTCCTTTCTTTTACAGAAAGTAGCTCCGCTTGTCATGAGGGAAATAGGACCGCATATTACGAGTAGGGTAACACCCTTAATCACAGAAAAGGTTGGTATTCCCTTAGCCAAAAAGGTAGGTCTTCCTATAGCCAGAAGAATAGGTATTCCTATTGCGCGTAAAGCTGGTAATTTCTTTATATCTAAAGTCGGCTATCCTGTTGTAAATAAGGTAATCTTTAAGAATAATCTCCAGAGTCTTAATGATCTTTTCCAAAACAAAACAAATGTAGCACCAGACACTGCTTCTGTTCCCGATCAAGCCCCTGCAGTTACCCCAGCTGTTACTGAAAAACCGAAGAAGCGAAGAAACATTAAGGATCTGTTCCTCAGGCCAAAAAACCCTAAAATTAAGTCAAAGCTAAAGAAAACTCCCAAAATAAATCCTAGTCCTAAAAATAACACAGTTCCTCTCCCCTCGCCTGCTACTCCCAGAAATCCTAGCCCGGTTCAGACCCCTCAGCAACAACGTCCAGACATACCGGGTAATGTTGGGAGACCCTATGAGAATCCTTATCCTTATACAAATCAAGGAACGAACCTCTTTGGCAAAAGAAGAAATAATTTCCCTTATTAACACTCATATTAATACTCAAGTAAATTTATAAAGTGAAACTTCTATCAGTAGGGGTTTTCTAATACCCTACTGATAGTTAGTTGAACTTATCAGGAACTTAGCGTCCGTTACGACGGCCATGGATGGCCTAGTGTCGCGGTGCCATGGATGGCAAGGAGCGATCCCCACTTAAAGAAGTGAGATCTTACGGACGGTTAGTGCGTGATAAAAAATCCTGGTTAGCTTTTAACCAGGATTTTAGCGTTAGAATTATTCTTATCCATCTCGTATTCCACTCGTTGTTTAAACAATTCGATATCATCTCTTCTTTGTAACCCGTTTTGATATTCAACTTCAATAAATGCTTCCAGTCCATCAATCGCCGCGAAATCGGTAATATTCAGTCTTACCTTCCAGGCCTCAGAGCTCTTTTCATTGTCTTTACTCAAAGGCAAATTCTTTAATTCCTTGCCATTATCCTCAAGTCTTAAGGTGACATTCTTAGGTTCCATACCAGGCATTGGCCAACTCTGTGTCATAAAAACATATATCTTAAACTCAATATCACCGGTGTTGCTAGTTATTGGTTTTATTTCTTCTTTCCACTTAGGAACTCCATAGATATTATAGGGGATTACCCTAATATCACTGGCTCTTTTTTGTTCTCCACTGGTAAGGAGCTGATACTCATACTCTATAAGAGGGGCTAGATTTAATTCTATATCATAATTAAGTACTCCTTTTTGTTCCAGTTCTAACTCTATCCAGTCCTTCTCACCTTTTTCCCTGTATAGAAAATTTGGTCTTTGATTTTTTTCCATAGTGCTAAAGGTAAACTTTGCGTTTACAACCATAGTGTTCATTCCAGACTTTTCTTTATCCAAAAGAAAAGTATTCTCCTGTATCCATTTCTGTTCATTGGTGAAAACTTCGAGGGTTTGAACAGCGTCAGAAACACTTAAGCCTATACTATCGACTTGGTCTCTCCGTGCCATACCCATTTGATTGTCCTTGATATCCTTAACTTCACGCCAGATAAATACGTTAACCCCTAAACAAATTATCAGAAGCGCGATAAGTGCTAAATCCCATTTTCGCATACTGTCCTCCTTTTATTATGAAATAATTAAATAACTATGACGAGTCCAGCTTCGCATATATATTCAACCTCTAACTATAATTCTCCTTCATGGAACAAAACACAATTTTTGACATCTTTTAATCCTCTTCGGCAGAATTATTAACAGTCGTAATTCCTGCTGTAACGAGAATCAAAGCTCCAACAACTAAGATGTTTAAACTTTCTCCCGAAATGAATATAGCAGACAGGATGGCACCAGCTATCGGAATCGCGAACCTGTAGACAGCAATCTCGCCCGCTTTATTATATTTTAGAACAGCATACCACAGAGAAAATGCGGTAGCTGAAAGAAATACAGAGTAAATTAATAACCCGATAGCTAAAGATGTAAAATGCAAATAGACAGTTCCTTTATAAAGTATTCCTGCAACAAAAAGCAATATGCTTCCGAGAATCATTTGCCAGGCAGTCAGTACAAAGGCATTGATATCCTGAGCTAAACTCTTAGCGATTAGCATAGCAAAAGCACTTGTCAAACCAGCCATTATCAGGAATCCTTCTCCAGTAACCGTAAAATTAAAACTGAAGTTTTCTCCCCAGTTGATTAACACAATTCCTGCGAAACCTGTAGCTAGACCAAAAACTTTGGACCAACTTATTCTATCATTCTTATAATAGAAATGGGCAAGAAGAACAATAAAAAAGATACCACTTGATTGAAGTATAGCACCTTTCATCCCTGTCGTTCTAGCTAAACCATTATAAAAGAAAAAATATTGTAGCGAAATCTGCAATATTCCCAATAATGCTACTGCCGGCCAAAAATTCCGCTTGATTTTAACAGTTTGACGCACCCCCACTCTGACAGCAAACAACAACAATAGACCGGCCAGGAAAAACCTTAGCGACGCTAATATCATCCTTGCCCCATAGTCCGCTGGAGAAAGTAACATTTCCTCGTAGGTAAGCTTAAGAACGGGAAAAGCACTACCCCAGAGAACAGAGCAAAAAATAGCTGTTAACGCCGCCCCATATTTATTGGTTAAGATCTTTTTAAAAGTTTCCGGTGTCATTTATGAAGCTTTTTCTCCTTCGCCTTCCCATCCGTAATTACTAGACAGGGAAAATTTTAGCCTCTGGATGAGAAAATACGAGTGCTGTTACCGAAGCTTCAGGATCCATCATCAGACTCTCTGTCAATGCCATTCCTACCTCCTCAGGTTTAAGCAAACGGAAAAGCCTTTGCTGATCGTCTAAATTTGGACATATAGGATAACCGAGTGATACCCTGATTCCCTGGTGTTTCTTCTGTTCAGAAACAGCGCGCATTTCTTCATGTATTTTTTCGGCTAAGCCCTCCACCATTTCCAGAGCTATGACTTGAAGCAGATAAGATTTTAGATACTCGCCCTTATTTCTTAACTTTTCAGCCTGTTCTCTTATTCCTTCTCCTGTAGTCACTGCAAACATCCCTAGATAATCCATTTCTTTATTTATCTTAGGCTTGATGTAATCAGACAGACAGAGTTCTTCATCCTTCGTCTGTCGAGGAAAGGTAAACTCTTCGAGAACGTTTGTCCCTTTAAGATTGTCATATACATAAACGCTGTCATTGTGAGCTTGTACAGGGAAGAAAGCATAGACGCCATTAGCCCGGATAAGTTTTTTCTCTTGTATTTCTTGTAAGAAGTTTTGAAATAAATCTTCAAATTCTTCGGCCTTCTCCTTATATTTCTCCACAGCGTTTATCTCTTCTGAAGCTATTCTTTTGGATATTTTACTCGTCCCAAGATAACGTCGCATAAGTAAAGGGATATTCAAATATGGTATGACATCTTTAATCGGGTAGTCAAGGAAAACTTTCCGATCTAGGCTTTGAGGTTGATAAACTGCAAGATCATGGTTAACAGTAGAATGCAATTTATCTCTAGAATCCTCTAGCGTTTTTTTTGCAGAAGCATCATTCTCCGTACGAGAATTTATTTCAGGTAAGTGCCGAGCTGAATTAGGGATGTTCTTATCCGAAGACTTTGTTGAGGTAGCCTTATTTATTACATCACTCAAAAGCTTGAGACTATCCATAGCATCCTTGGCATAGAGAACTTCTCCTCCATAGACAGGGGCGATTTTTTCTTCTGTATATTTACGAGTTAACGCAGCTCCCCCTAGAAGTAGAGGTATATCAATATTTTCATCTCGTAGATCCTTTGCTGTCAGAAGCATCTGTTGGACAGACTTGACTAAGAGTCCAGACAAACCGATAGCATCCGGTTTTTCCTTTCTGCTGGCGGCTATCAACTGTTCAGATCCTACTTTTACACCAAGATTAATTACTTTGTAGCCATTGTTCGTAAGAATGATTTCCACCAGATTCTTACCGATATCATGAACATCTCCCTTAACCGTAGCCAGTAGAATCTTTCCCTTAACAGCTTCCTCTGCCCTCTCGAGATGCGGTTCAAGAAGCGTAACTGCAGCTTTCATGACTTCAGCACTCTGAAGTACTTCAGCCACGATTAATTGATTCTCGTTGAACAGTCTACCTACTTCTTCCATCCCTTTCATCAGCGGCCCATTGATGATATCTAGTGGTGTATACTTTAGTAAAGCATCCTGCATATCTTTTTCCAGGCCATCCTTAGAACCATCGACTATATATCCTGCCAAGCGTTCTTCCAAGGAGAGGGTGGTCTGGTTTTTTGTTTCAGAAACTTTCTTTTCCCTGTAGAAGTCTGTGAATTGCTTTAAGGTTTGGTCATTTGTGTTAAGAAGCAATTCTTCCGCCATTTTTTTCTCTGCTTGAGGGATAGAAGGATAACGTTGTAGTTTCTCCGCGTTGACTATGGCATAATCTAGTCCTGCCAAGGTATTAAGGTAGACAAAAACAGCATTAAGCACTTCTCTGCCTGCGGGAGGAAGGCCAAATGAAACATTACTTACCCCCAAGATCGTCTTGCATTCCGGCATCTTTTGTTTAATTAGTTTTAACCCTTCGATAGTTTCCCCTGCTGAACCGAGATATTTCGTATCCCCTGTCCCCACAGGAAAAGTAAGAGGGTCAAAGATGATATCCTCTGGAGGAACTCCATATTTGTTAACTAAAAGGTCATATGAACGTTCAGCAACTGCCAGTTTGCGTTCCCTAGTCAGAGCCATTCCTTCTTCATCTATCACGCCAACCACTATAGCTGCTCCATATTTTCGTATAAGTGGTACAACTTCTTCAAATCTTTCTAATCCATTTTCTAGATTGATAGAGTTAATAACAGCTTTACCTTGGGTAAGTCGCAAACCAGCCTCCAATACTGCTGAATCCGTGGAATCAAGCATCAACGGGGCTTTTACTTTATTAACCACATGGGGCAAAAAGCTTATCATATCGGAGAGTTCATCCCTGTCGGGATTAGCCACACAGATGTCTATTACTTGGGCACCTTTCTTTGCTTGATTTCGAGCAATCTCAGATCCTTCTTCAAATCCTTCTCTAGCGATTAAATCCCTGAACAGACGGGAACCAATAACATTGGTTCGTTCACCTACCAGCAGAGGGCGGTTTTCTTCTTCTACCCAGACTGCCTCTATCCCGGACACGCCACTCCGTAGCTGAGTTCTGGCCAATCTCGGTTGATAATCCTTAAGTGCCTCTGCTAAAGCCTTAATATGACCTGCTGTAGTACCACAACAACCCCCTGCGATATTTAGCCAACCATTTTCTGCGAATCTAAGTATTTTCCCAGCGAATTCTTCAGGTGTCTCTCTATATAGTCCCTCTTCATCAGGTAAGCCCGCATTAGGATGACAACTTACAGCACAAGTAGTGATACCATCTAGGGTTCTAAGATGGTCATTCATCAGTTCAGCACC
Organism: Gracilibacter sp.; assembly: GCA_024637055.1. GTDB lineage: Bacteria > Bacillota > Desulfitobacteriia > Desulfitobacteriales > Syntrophobotulaceae > Gracilibacter. The sequence continues at coordinate 11,593 of JAGXFZ010000106.1, forward strand.
AGTCCCACAGTTCAACCCAACTGAAACTGGTTGAAGATGTTGAGTAGAAATAAAGAAGGACTCGATATTCTGTCCGGCCAGCATAGTTCCAGTAGGCTCTATCGTACAGGAAAGCATGATAGGTACTTCCCGACCAATATCTACGAAAGCCTTCTTGATACCTGTTCCTGCCGCTTTGACATTCAGGGTATCCTGAGAGGTCTCCACTAGCAGTATATCTACCCCGCCCTCTATTAAACTAGAAGCTTGACGGCGATAGTCTTCTTCCAATTTTTCATATGTGATTCCGCCCATTAGAGACAGCATCTTGGTGGTAGGCCCCATAGAGCCCGCGACAAAGCGCGGCTTAAGAGAAGTTGACCATTTATCTGCAGCCTCCCTCGCCAGCCAAGCAGCTTCCCTGTTTATTTCCAAATCTCTATCTTCTAAATCGTATTCTGCCAGAACCGTCCTGGTAGCTCCGAAGGAATTTGTTTCAATGATATCTGCTCCTGCTTCCAGATATGACTCATGTATCTTACGGACGATATCTGGTCGGCTAACATTAAGTATTTCATTACAACCTTCGTATTGGGGACCGCCGAAATCTTCTGCTCCTAGTATCTGCTGTTGGAGCATCGTGCCCATAGCACCATCAAGGATCAATATCCTCTTTTCGAGCTCTTCATAAAAAACATTCGCTTTCAAGACATCATCACTCCTACTTTTCACTCATTCTTGTATTAATACTAACTCATTAGTTGTTTTAGTCAAATTAAATCTAGTTGTATTTTATATGTTCCTTATTCTATGCTCTCCAACTTAGAATTAACCGAAGCAATTTTCGCCTCCATGGTTGCAGCTACATCACGTCTGTCATCAATTTTTATAGTAGTGACCACCCTTGCAACGCCAGTTTCGAACACTGCCTCTTGCATCTCTCGGATAGCCTGCAAGACTTCATCAAGATCCCCTTCCAAGGTAGTAAACATAGGTCCTAGCTCTCTTTTGATTCCAGGCCTATCTTTAATAGCGTTCTCCGCTGCCGCTACATACTTGCTTACACTAGGTCCGACACCCAAAGGTACAATATTAACAGCTACAATCGCCATATAATCATCCTTTTCCTTAGAATTTCTTATGAAAAATTATATCATATATTCATTCCCATAACATAAAAAAGCGAATGATTAGATTTTATCTGTATCATTCGCTTTCGTTTAATGATTGTATTATTTATACAAAAAATCCGTTACCAAAACTGTTTTTGTACTATCTTTTTGCTCATTAGTTATTAAATTTATTTAATTAAGATAACAACAAAGCTAAAATAAAGCCCGACACAATCCCAATATTGGCAAACTCACTATGGTTTTTATGGCTCTTAGGAATAAGCTCATCACTGGTAATATAGATCATAGCTCCGGCGGCAAAGGCCAAGAAGAAAGCGATAAATAATGGAGAAATCAGCCCAAATAGTAGCCCTAGCCAGGTGCCCAACAAAGTTGAGAGTCCTGTCAATGTTGTAATAAGCACAATCCTAAATTTGTTTACTCTTCCCAAACAAAGAGGCATGGCTACACATAGACCTTCTGCAATATTGTGTAACCCAATCGTAACTGCCATCATAATACCCAAACTATGTGATACTCCATAAGTGGCACCGATGGCGATGCCCTCTGGAAGATTATGCAAGGTTATCCCTAACGCAATGAAATATCCCATTTTGGCATATTCTTGATATTCGGTCTCCATCTTATGAACATGCGGCATGAAAACATCTATCAATAACAGAAACAGGGCGCCTACGATAAATCCTGCGATAGTAACATAAGCGGAACTCATCTCCAGACTAGCCGGTATAAGACCCAGGGTAGATATCCCTATCATTATACCTGCGGCAAAGCCAAGAGATATAGAAAGTACTTTATCAGAAATAACCTTTAAACTTACAGATATTAATGCTCCCAAGCCAGTTGCCAAGCCTGCTAAAAGCCCTATTGCTAAAATTGAAATAGTTATCACCACCTCGAAACCATGTATACCTAAAACTAATAGCGCTAGCACACCCTGTCATGGCCTGAGACCACGACAGGGACAAGTTCTTATTTAAGCTATACTAGCTTGTAATCGCTATAAAATTTACTCCTTATGAGCTACGGCTCTTTCCAAGATGCTATTCAGTCTATTAACCATCCCGCGTGGATCTACCACGAGGCCAGCAGCTATTTGAGCATTCTCCAGAACCTGCTCGGCCGCAGCAGTCGCAAAAGGATCATTATTCTTGTGCAAGTCATTGATTCCTTTCATAACTGGATGGCTACTGTTAATCTCCAGAATACTGGGAGGAGCACCTCCCTGATCCTTGTTCATGAGTTGCATCATTCTCGCCATACTGTTGGTACCAAAAGTACTTAGGACAACAGCCGGGCTATCAACCAATCGTTTAGAGACACGTACCTCAGTAACCTTACCTCCCAGAGTTTCTTTAAACCAAGTTAATAGTCCTTCGACTTCATCTTGAGGTATTTCATCTTCTGACTCCGACTGCTTTTCACTTATTTCAGGGAGATCCTCACTATCCTGCTCCGCAGCTATAATCTTTTTACCTTGGAATTCAGGCAGAGAGTTTAAAACATAATCATCTATGGTTTCATAAACATACAAAACCTCTATTCCCTTATCCTTGAAAATCTCCAGATAAGGACCGGATTCGATGCTTTCCCTATTATAACCACTTACATAATAGATCCCTTTTTGTTCTTCCTGCATCCTCTGGACATACTGTTCCAAAGAAATAAGTTCCTTATCCTTGGTCATGTTAGACTCGAAACGCAGAAGTTTGACTAGCGCATCTTTATGAACAAAATCAGTCGCCGCTCCTTCTTTCAAGAAGTTACCGAACTTATCCCAGAACTCTCTGTATTTATCAGGGTCGTTCTTAGCTTGCTCATCTAGGAATTTAAGAAATCTCCCTGTCACAACTTTATTTAACTTTGTCACCAATGCATTATCCTGAAGAGTTTCTCTGGATATATTTAAAGGAAGCTCCTCGCTATCAATAACGCCTCGGATAAATCTGGCCCATTCTGGGACGATTGCTTCAGACTTCTCCTGAATGAGAACCTTTTTGCAGAAAAGATTGACTCCCCGCTCCATCCGGCTGAATCCCATACTTTCAAAGTTTTCTTTGGGTACAAAGAGCAAAGCCTTGATATCCAAAGGAGCATCTGAAGAAAAATGGAGCTTATAGTAGGGCTCATCGAAAGCATTAGCCAGATACTTATAAAACTCTTCATATTCCTGGTCACTTATCTCCGCTGGATTCTTAACCCAAATAGCCTCCACCGTATTAGCCTTTTCTCCATTAACCTTGACTGGGAAGGGTACAAAGCTGGAATACTGTTTAATTATCTTATTGATATTATCCGGCTCGGCATACTTATAGGCATCTGGTTTGAGGGTAAGGACTATCCTAGTACCTCGGCCGCTTGCTTCACCTTTTTCCAAGGTATAACTACCACTACCATCTGATGTCCAGATATAGCTTTCATCTTCCGTTCTATAAGAACGAGTAGAGAGCGTAACTTTATCAGCTACCATGAATGCTGAGTAAAAACCTACTCCGAACTGCCCAATCAAACTCAGAGCAACTTCCCCCGCTGAAGATCCTTTACTCTCCCGACTTGTTTGAGCAAGCTGGTTTATAAACTCCTTAGAACCGGAATGAGCTATCGTCCCCAGATTTGCGATTAACTCTTCTCTGGTCATTCCTATCCCATTATCGGAAATAGTCAAAGTATGAGCTTCAGCATCGGTTTCGATAGTAATCTCTAACGGAAGATCCTTATCTGCAATTTCATCACCACTTAACGTAAGATAACGCAGCTTCTCTGTGGCATCTGCAGCATTAGATATTAACTCTCTCAAAAAGATATCCTTTTCGGTATAGAGAGAATTAATAACAATATCTAGTAACTGCTTAATCTCTGTTTGAAATTCTCTGGTTTCAACCTTTTGACTCATTATTACTATCCTCCCAATTATTAATTAATAATTGTTATTTTTTTGTGTCTAAGACCAACTAGTCCTAAACGATTATCATTATACCATGTTCTGGATAAAAATCTAATATCATCAATAAAAATAACATCTCTTTTCCTTTTCATCTAAGTCCATTATAAGTCTAATAGCACGCCTTACAGAGGAATTGATAACCTCCCTGGCGAATTATAAGTCAAACTTAATATTTAATTCGAACAGCCTAAATCCCTACAATGCTAATCCAAGCTACACCGTAGCGTGCACGACAAGCGGAGACAGACAGCCACAACCCACAATGCTATCCAAGCTACACCGTAGCATACACGACAAGCGGAGCACGGATGCGGAGCGCGGCAGTTAGCGACAGGAGGTCGCTATTGCCGAAAAGTGTATGCTACGGTGTAGCTCCCACTTGCATAATACGTAAAACTTAGGAGGGCGAAATGAAACAAACTAATCTAAGATCCATTCTTCTAATTTCCATTCTAATTATCGTCTTAAGCATCTTCACCGCATGTGGTGGCAATAAAGATGCAAGTACTTCGGATCCGGCTTCTCCCCCTACTCCCCCTGTAGAAACCCCAGATAATGACCAAGTCCAAGACAAGGAAGAGTCTGTTGTCGAATTAATTAGTAGGGGCAGCCAAATAGATGAGATGTATTATGAATTAATCATGATTGGCGCAGGGTTATCTTCAGAAAGCAAATCCTGGCTCAAGGGAGATAAGATGAAAATAGACACCACCATAAATGGGCAGCGTCTTATTTCAG
>JAGXFZ010000107.1 GCA_024637055.1 Gracilibacter sp.
GAATTAGAACTTGATAGTGAAACGTTGAAAATAACTATAAAGAAGTAAATTAAGTGTTAGCACACATTGGTATTATAGTAGTTTCCGCCTTCCTTATACTTCTAATTATTCTTATAATCATGTTGTAAAATAAATACTATACGATGAAAAAACAAGAAATAACTAATAACTTATTACCGTTCTCATTTACTAAGAACGGTTTTTTCATTTAACTGATAGAATCCAGATTTAGGGTAATAACCCAGATATCTTTACTATAATCAGACATTATATAATGATATCCTAGAATTACTTTTAAATAGGAGGAATATGAGTGTTAGTTAGAAAATTTTTGTCTATATTGCTTGCTTTGATAATAGTTTTAGCTATTTTTATAAACGATAGAAATATGCTCATATATGCAGCGGATAATACTGGTACAAACTCATCAGTACCAAAAACAGTTGGTATAAGCTTAGGAACAAACTTTGCTTTAGCTTTAAAAGAAGATGGTTCAGTTTGGGCTTGGGGTTCAAATGGCAACTATCAGCTGGGGAACGGAACCAGAGTCGATGAGGTTGCACCTGTCCCTGTAGAAGGGCTACCGCGTATTAAGATGATTTCTGTGAAAGGAATATATGCCTTTGCACTTGATACTGATAATAATCTTTGGGGATGGGGTAGCGGTGTTATTGGGGAGTATTCTACCAAATATACAAAACCTTCTTTGATTATACCTAACGTCACCGATGCTAAAGCCCTCATTGCTGGTCATCGTAATTTGTTTATTCTTAAGGATGACGGTACCATTTTTGAACTTATCCATACTACTAACTGGGATGGAGAAGAACCTCAAACAACTGTAGAACTTAAAAAATTGGAATTGGAAGGTGTAGTGAGTGTAAAGGAATTAAATGATATAGTTTATGCAATAACACAAGACGGAAGAATATGGTACTTGGGCAATTACCAAGTAATCGATGGTGTTCGTAAATATTTAGAAAGCCCATTCAATTTTCTTACAGTTCCTGGGGCTAAGGATATAAGTCTTCCGGGAATAAAGCTCTCTTTACTGAAAAACGATGGTACAGTTTGGATCAGTGATAGTAAGAACTTTGAAGATATTCAACTGAAACAAGTAGATGGGCTAAACAATATAGAATCATTGAGTTTATTCAATTATGCGATGAAAAGTGATGGAACGATCTGGACTTGGGAATATGACGAGAACGAAATAAGTCAGCTAAGGAAGATCGAAGGATTACCCGAAATAGAAAAAATGCTATCAAGTTTTAATGGTATAGGAAAATGGCACCTTGCTTTAGATAGATACGGTAGTGTCTGGGGTTGGGGGAATAATTATAATGGAAAATTGGGGATAGGAGAGTATGAGAACACAGGTATTATTGTTGAACCTCGGAGAATTCTCCTGGATACTGCTCCCAATCCTCCCGAGGTAATGAATACTCATGTTAATGGTATGGTAGATTGGGTAAGTCCTCGTCTTACCAAAGTTAGTTTCGCTATTTCTTCCAGACTTACTTCTGAGTCTTTGAATAATGCTGAAATAACTGTCACAGACGAATATGGAAATGAGTTAGCGCATACTTCAGTGATTTCAAATTATATGTTTCCAAATCGAGTAATAGTTGAAATCTCCGAACCACTATTACTGGCTGTCGAATACACAGTAAGGCTACAAGGAGTTAAAGATGCTTACGGAAAAACGATGGAAGAGGCAGTAAGCAGGACTTTTAAACTCAATGTCCCCGAAATTAATCACACTTCTATCGATGCCGGCAGAAGCCATAGTATTGCGAATATTACTTGGAACATTTATCAATGGGGTACGCTCAGTCAAACAAAGAAGCCTAGAAAGGCTGAAACTACTATCCCACTTCCTGTCGTTACATTTGATAAGGCTCTTCGCGGCCGTGATCTTTCTGCAGGAGGGAACCATAATCTTGCTATTAGGGATAGAACAATATGGGTATGGGGAGATAATTCTTATGGACAACTGGGAACAGGAAAATATGAGAACTGGGATGGTGATAACTATTGGTCTCCGGTAAATATAGATTTAGATGACGTAGTGAATGTATCAGCTGGGGATCGTCATAGTTTAGCTGTGCGTGGAGACGGAAGTGTTTGGTCTTGGGGAGCTAATGACAGAGGACAGCTTGGAGATGACTCAACTGTCGAGCGGTTAGCGCCTACCCATATTCCCGGCATCGATAAAGTCGTTTATGTTTCCGCAGGAGGAAATCATAGTTTGGCATTAAGATCGGATGGAACTGTATGGGCTTGGGGTGATAATCGTAAGGGACAGTTGGCTCAAGTGGAAAAAGAATATTTTACGAATCCTGTTCAAATTGGACAATTATCAGATGTTCTTTTAGTATCAGCAGGATATGAACATAATCTAGCTTTGAAAAGAGATGGTACGGTTTGGGCATGGGGAAATAATGATAATGGCCAACTTGGTAATACTACGTTCAATAATAGCAAAAGTCCATTTCGGCTAGAGTTAAAAGATATCAAATACATTAATGCAGGCTACGATACCAGTTTAGCCATAGATGAACAAGGAAACCTTTGGAGTTGGGGGAAAAATTCTTCTCAAAAGCATACTCCCGGCTTTGTTATGTCTGGAGTTCGGGTTGCTGTAGCAGGTTTTGACCATAATGTGGCAGAAATGGGAAATCCATCAGGGAAGATTGTAGCTTGGGGCTCAAACAGGATGGGTCAGCTTGGAGACGGAAAGTACACCGATAGTTGGGAACCTGTCGCTCCTGACCTCAGCCGTAATACAAATTATTCCCGGCTGGCAGGATCAAACCGGATAGAAACAGCTCTTGAAGTATCTCGTCTCGGTTGGCCTAACGGCTCGAATGCTGTTGTTCTTGTAAGAGCAGATGATTTTCCTGATGCCCTGACAGGGGTTCCTCTTGCTTATTTTCTTAATGCTCCAATACTCTTAACTAATCGCCATACATTATCTCCACAGACTAGAGCTGAGATCCAACGATTACAACCTGACAAGATATATATTTTGGGTTTAGAAGGTGCTGTATCCAAAGATATTGAGCAAAGTCTGGAAAAAGATTATGACGTAACCAGAATAGGTGGTTCTGACCGCTATCATACCTCTGCTCTTATAGCGAATTTCCTTGCAGACAGTGGTTTTTTGGATTCCGATCAAGCAGTACTAGCTTATGGAGGGAATTATCCAGATGCACTTTCAGTTTCTCCGTTGGCTGCCTATGCACATACCCCTATTTTGTTAACCAGGGAGAATTACCTTCCTTATCAAGTCAGTAAAGTATTACAAGATCTTGATATCCAGAAGACCATCATTATTGGTGGGGAAGCAGTTATTAGTAAGGACATTGAGAATAGAGTAGTAAATCCTATCCGTTTAAACGGAAAAGACCGATATAACACTAGTATCGCCATTGCTCAAGGAGATGTGTGGAATAACAGGCTTTATACTGATACAGTCTTTTTTGCTACAGGCAAAGATTTCCCCGACGCTTTAGCCGGTGCTGTGTTAGCGGCCAGAATGAATAGTCCCATCATTCTGGTAGATGGATACAGCAGTGAGGTAGGTGAATATCTCTATTTAAGAAATGGATATATCCGACAGGTTCATATGCTCGGAGGGTTAGGTATATTAGATTCAAAATTCGCATCTTTGCTTCAGGATAAGATTAAAAATATTCATTATCTTACTGATAAATACTATGGAGTTCAGTAGTTTATAATAAAGATATAGTAAAGGAAATAGATGATTTTTTTGGTTATTATAATGGGTAGAAATAGATATGGAAATCAATGATTTAAGAAACATCTTAGAAAACTGAAAGAATCATCACAACTTGTACTTCTAATTATTCTTACAATGTACCAGATAATGAAGCTGAGGTGTAGTTTTCGAAAATTTAGGGATTATCCCTAAATTGAATATTAAAGATGACTGGGGTGAATGAATTTGAATAATAATAGAGAGCAAAGAGAAGTTCTTATGCAATCCTTTAACAGAATAGGATTGGGAAGAAAAACTGATGGTTTATTCAAATTGATGTTTAACTCTATAAGACTTTTCTTAGATGAGGTTAAAGAAGATCAAATTAAGATTGGTGAGTCTAAAGTGGGTGGAGTACCTGATCTCCCCGTTGGAGTATCGTGGCCAATTTGGAATGGAAATCCTTTAGCTTTTATATGTCAGATAAACTTAAAGAGAGTTAAACCTTTTGATGAAGAAAAACTTCTTCACCCACAAGGGATGTTATATTTCTTTTACGAAGCGAGTAAGCAACCTTGGGGGTTTGATCCATTAGATAAAGGAAGCACTAAGGTTATTTATTATAATGGAGATTATTCGACACTCTCAAGATCAATAGAACCTACAAATCTTCCCGCGGGAAGTAGATTTAAATCGTGCAAACTACGTTTTAATCGTGAAGTAACTATGCCTTCCTACGAGTCATTCTTTATTGATATGTTAGAACTTAACCAAAAGGAATTGGATATTTACTCAGATTATCAGATCAAATCCCAGGAAGTTAATGAAGAGGAACAGATTTATAGGTTGCTTGGTCACGCGGATAGTATTCAAGGAGACATGCAATTAGAGTGTCAACTTGTTACCAATGGTTTATACTGTGGAGATTCCACAGGTTATAATGATGAGAAGCGAAAAGTATTAGAGGCCGATGCACTTAATTGGAGGCTACTTCTGCAAATAGATTCAAATGATGAAATTGGAATGTCTTGGGGGGACTTAGGCCGAATTTATTTTTGGATTAGAGAAGATGATTTACAAGATGGGAACTTTGATAATGTGTGGACTATTTTACAATGCGGGTAAATATCATCAAAGTGTTCTCATTATACTGGTTTAAAGACGTTATTTGATATCTGCAGAAACGGAAGGTGTATTATGACTAAAGATTTTCCTTATAAAAAGTTTGAGTCTACACAACTATGGAATGTGGTTGACAAAGCCATCGGAGATTTAGTTGAAAATACTGATATAGAGGAAAAAGCTGATAGAAAATATATCGTTGGATATTTGTGTAAGGCATTATTTGAATCTAAGATAATTTATGCAGACTTTGAAAAGTGATACTTCACAGTATTCTTATAATTCCGTAGTTAAAAATCTAATTAAACATCATGGCAAGAGGATTTGAATTTACGGCTGATTGAAGTTGATGCTCATCGATATGAGTATATATCTCAGTGGTGGCCACGCTCTCATGCCCTAAAATTTGTTGAAGCGAGCGTAAATCTACCCGCCCGTATTTGTACATTAAAGTAGCCGCTGTA
>JAGXFZ010000010.1 GCA_024637055.1 Gracilibacter sp.
CCCTTAGATACTGCACTGGTGCGGTGGATTGCTTTAGCAAACAATTCTTTACCCGTTCCTGTCTCCCCTAGAAGGAGGATGGGGAATTCATACTGAGAAACTGTGGCAGCTTTTTGGATGGTATCCTGAATGGCTTTGGACGATCCGATGATTTCTTCGAACCCTTGGGTCTTAGCAGGGATTTCTTTCTCAGTTTTTTTGTTATCGCTTATATCCTGGGTACTTTGAGTCATAATATATGATAATTGTTCTGAGGCAACTTTAAATAAACCAGCCACTCCCTTGGACATGGCACTTTCATCTGTGGTGGCAGTTCCTAGGCAAGCTATAATACGCCCTTGGGAATCTGTGATAGGCGCATAGAGCACAGCTGTAAAACCTCGGCCGAGTAATTCATCCATTTCCCCATAGCGAGAATCGGCGAGGTTAAAGGCTACCATACTTCGGGTCTTAAGCATCTCTTTAAAAGGTAGCTTGTTGATTGGAAGCCATTCTCCAACAGTAGCTAGTTTCTTGCCGACTTCGGCGATACAGAAGTATTTGTCTTTCTGCTCATCAATATAAAATAGGCCTACTCTATCCGTTTTTGCCAATTGTTTTAAGGTTCGGCAATAGACATTAAAGAATTCAGTAGTTTCCCCCATCTGGTTCAGGCTGACAACTGTCTGCAATAAAGTAGAGGAAGCTAACATATTATACTCTTGCTCCTGCTGTATTCCTGCATAGAAAAACGCCTGGGCTACTGTTTGCGTAAATTTCTGAAGCAGGAATGCATCTTCAAGCTGGTAATGCTCAGGTTCAGTACTAGCAAGAAGAATTACTCCGATTACCCCATGATTAAAGATGATAGGTATCCGGAGTACGGAGCGAAAGCCTGTCTGATAGAGGAGTGAGTCTTCACTAAACCGATGATTTTCTAGAGTGAGGTTCTCTACAAGATATGATTGTTCATTATTGAATATCCAGCCTAAGGCTGATTCTGAAATTCCTCTATATGCGGTACGGATTACACCTTCGATATCAACCCCTATGGAGTATTCAAAATAGAAGTGGCGCATTGACCGATTAACTCTGACAAGGTCAAATCTTTCAAACTGAATGGACTGTTTCACCCAGTCTACGATTATATCAATAATAGCTTGGGGAGCTGTGGTATTTACTAAATCCTCAATGGGGAAGAGATAACTTATGTCTTCATCGGAGATAACTAACTGCTTTGAACTTCCAGGAATACTATAAATTTCAGAAATACCTTTCTCAGCTAGTAAATCCTTATTTTGGGTTGATTCTATCTTATCTTTGGAATTTAATCGTATAAATCTCGGAAACTCATTTAATAATTCAGGCTTCATCTAATATACCTTCCCTCATTGTGTTAACTTAGGTTATTCAGTTAACGGTTCGGTTAACATTCAGAATTATCTTTCTTCTTATATCTTATCATACAAAAATCATACCTTCTAAGTCAACTAACCCTATGGTTTTACTATATTATTTGCAAAGTCTTAGGCTGATTCGTTAAAATTGGTTTTAGATTTTTAATAAAGTGTTAACTAAATTTGTGATTATTAGTTAACACAATCTATGTAGAACCTGTAAAAATGGCCTTTTTATACTTGGCATGATACTTGCATTAGTAATAAGAGAACTAATATATTCAATAAATAAAGGGGGTTTGAGGTAAATGACTGACTATATCAATTCAGTTAAGGCACAATTACAAGATTGGAAGATTGCAGCTCTCGTGCTCATTCTTACTGTAGCAAGAGTCGTTTATGGATGGTCATGGCTTAAATCAGGTATTCATAAAATCGGATGGTTAAGCGATGGTAAGCTTAATTCCGCTGGAAAAATCGAAACTGTCGTCACTAACATTGCCGGGCCAGAAGTCACTCGGTTTGATCCTTTGTATATTAACAAAGTATTTGGTTGGGTTGCTGACAATATCTTTTTGGGTACGCCAGCGTTCACTGATTTGTTAGTTGTTGCTTTTGAAATTACTGTTGGTTTATTTATGATCCTAGGGTTTAGAATATTCTGGGCTGCTTTAATCGGAATGTTCATGAATACACAGTTCATGGCTGGTGGCTCGTTTAACAATTTTGGTTATATCTGGACAAACTTAGCAATGATGAGCTTTGCTAAATATGCTGAACTTATTGGATTAGATGGTTTCCTTAGATTCAAAGGAATCAATTTATTACCAAAAAAACAACTTAGAACGCCCTCGCAAGCATCTAAATAACATGATTTATTAGAAGCAAACCAACAAAGTCCTCCCTTTGTTGGTTAATAGAAAACAGGCACAGTGAAACTCTAGAGTTTCGCTGTGCCTTATTATATATATTAGGGGAGGAGGAGAAAGTGATGAAAGTTCATTACTAACTTGCTCGTAGAATAACATTTGCCGACTCTTGCTGTCTATGGCTTTTACAAAAGGCTTATTGTTCTTACACAATCTTGACACTTTAGTCTATTGAAGTTTATTTCGTTTGCAATTATCAGCTTATAATTGCAAGTAAGGGACTAAACTTGTATGATTATATAGAATGAATTATCAGGGGAGGAAGAGCCTCAATGAAAGAACATCGCATTTTGGTTATTGAAGATGACAAACATGTTCTCGAATTATTAAAGCTCTGTCTTAAGCAGGAAGGCTTCTGGGTCACGACGGCTGAAGATGGCGTTACAGGCCTCAAGTTCGCTTCGGAAAATGAATATGACCTAGTCATTCTCGATATTATGCTTCCCGGGAAGAATGGCTGGGAAGTTTGCCGTCAGATTACCGGAGGTAAAGATACATGGGTGCCCGTTCTTATGCTAACGGCTAAAAGCCATGAGAATGACCGGATTCTGGGACTGGAGATGGGGGCCGATGATTATGTGGTGAAGCCTTTTAGCCCAAGGGAGCTGGTGGCAAGAGTCCGAGCTATTCTCCGTAGAACAAGTAATAAGAATAAACCGAATGAACCGAGTCGGATTATTGAACTTAACGGATTGGTAGTAGATAATTCTAAGCATCTGGTTAAATTCAATGACAAAACCATAATGTTAACGCCTAAAGAGTTTGAACTGATATATTTCTTGGCTCAGAACAGAGGTCAGGTCTTTTCTCGCGAGCAGCTTCTTAACCAGGTATGGGGCTATGAATTTACAGAAAGCTCCCGCACCGTTGATGAGCACATAAAAAACTTACGTAAGAAACTTTATGAAGAAACCTCCCTAGTCTATATACATACCGTATGGGGGGTTGGATATAAGTTCGAGGTGACTGAAGATGTCTTCTAAGATTTCCTCGCTTTTTACAGACCGAAAACTATCTTTTAAAATAACGATTAGCTTTTTGGGCCTGCTTCTGTTAACTGTAACTATCCTCTACCTTATTTTTTTCAATTTAGCTCAGAAGTATTTTCTTAGCATTGAAGGAATTGAAGTGGGAGCTCGGGTCCAAAAGATTAGTTCGCTGTTAACCGAGCCTATTATTAACGGTTCTCAAAAGAAAATTGAAGAGCTTACCCAAACTCTGTCGTTTACTTATGGATCCACGATTTGGGTCATTAACCAGGATGGTGAAGTTATCGCCTCTACTAATGGCGTTGGAATGGATAATCTTAATCTGGAAGAGGCCGAGATTAATGGTATTCTTACTGGTAATGTCGTAACCAAGCAGGTTGCCGGTCCGAATTACAATAGTCTTTTTAATGTTGTTCCAATTCGGGATGCTGAATCCGATACCGTGGTTGGGGCTGTTGCTGTAACTGCCTCGTTGGGCAGGCTTAATGATATTATGGCAAATATTGTACGGTATGCACTTTATGCTATTATCATCTTGATTCCTTTTGCCTTGATCATTGGAATATTTATGTCCCGCATCATTTCTAGGCCGATTGAAAAAATGAGCGAAGTGGCCCAGGAGATCTCCGATGGTAATTTTACTAAACGCGTAGATTATAAGGCTAACGGAGAATTGGAACGTCTAATCGGCACGTTTAATCTGGCGGTTAGTAAAGTTGTTGAAAGTCTGGAAGAAAAAGATAAGCTGATGAAACTTCAAAATGACTTCCTATCTAATATCTCCCATGAGTTCCGTTCTCCCCTTACTTCCCTCAGGGGTTTCCTAGAATTATTACAGGATAAGAAGATTGATCCTCAGGATAATCCGAATTATGTCAATATCATGCTCCAAGATACTTTGCATTTAAACCGTTTGGTTGAAGATCTTCTTAATCTCTCCAGCTTACAGTCCGGTCACATTAGCTTAAAGCTAGCCCCACTCAAGGTTAATGAACTCCTAGAATGGATCGAGCAGCGATATGTGATGCAAGCCCAGGAGAAAGGGATCTTCTTAAAGGTCTCGTACCTGTCTGATTCTGAGTTAATACTTGTGGACACGGACCGCGTACATCAAGTCTTAATCAACCTTTTAGATAATGCTTTCCATTACACCTCTGAAGGTGATTCCATAGAATTATCCGCTCAAGTCATATCTGATTCAAAGGAGATTGCCTTCCATGTCCATGACTCAGGTCTAGGTATCCCTCCTGATCATCTCGAACATATCTGGGATAAATTCTATAAAGTAGAGGAAGCAAGGACTAGAACAGAATCCGGATCAGGGATTGGTCTGGCTATCGTTAAGCAAATCGTAGAAATGCACGGCGGCCGGGTATCGGTAGAAAGCTCACCCGACAAAGGCTCGGTCTTCAGCTTCACTCTTCCATCTTCGAGTTAGGTGACAGGTGACAGGGGACGGTTCTTCTGTCACCTCCATTAAAAGGTGACAGAGAACCGTCCCCTGTCACCTACTGTCATCTAACTTTTCCTACATATTACCTGTATACAATGAAGTACTCCTCTCTTATAATGATGGTCGATGTTTTTCTAAAGGAGAGGAGATAATATGTATTTGAAAAGTTTTGTTGCTATTTTAACACTTACTACATTTTTTCTAAGTGGTATCTTTTCAGGCTTAGGCAGTGCTATGTCTCCTGCCTTTGCTGAAGATATAACTATTGATTTAGAGCGTTTCGCTGGTAATACACGGTATGAAACAACAGTGAATATAGCCAGAGAAAACTGGGAAGACGCTTCAACTGTTGTTCTGGCTAGAGGCGATTCTTTCCCTGATGCTTTAGCAGGTGCGGTGCTGGCTAATAGTTCTCTAGTTGGTGGCGGGCCGCTGTTGTTGACAAAGCCTAAACAATTGGGCCCTGAAGTACTGAAAGAGTTGCAGCGTCTCAATACTAATTCTGTCTTTATCCTTGGCGGTACCGGAGCAATTTCTACTGATGTGGAAGAAGAACTCGTCGATAACGGTATCTTGGTCGATCGTATCCATGGTAATGACCGTTACGAAACGGCTGCCAATATCTCTACTAGAGCTATCAAAGATAGTACGAAAGCTTTCTTGGTGTCAGGGGAGAGTTTTGCCGATGCTTTGAGTATCTCTTCCTATGCGGCGGCCAAAAATATTCCCCTTCTGCTCACTACTTTCGATCATGTTCCTCAAGTAACCATAGATGCTTTGGTTGAACTTGGGGTGACAGATGTAAGCTTAATCGGGGGTAAGGGTGTTATCGGTTCGGCAGTAGAAGAACAACTTGGAACAGCCAACTACAAGGTTGATCGTTTGCGTGGTGGTAACAGGTATGATACTAATACTACCATCCTTAATAGCTTGGATTTTAACTTGGACCAGATAATTGTAGCTACAGGTGCTTCTTTTCCGGATGCTTTGGCTGGCTCCGTTCTAGCAGCCAGAAACAATAATCCCATCCTGCTTGTCCCTAAAGATGAAAAAAAGATCCCAAATACTTCGACTGGCTCATATCTCAATAATAATAAGCCTTTTGTGAATAATTTCTTTATTTTAGGTGGCTCGGGAGTGGTCAACAATAAGATAGAAAACTTTCTGCGCACGGGAAAAATGAGCTCCAGGATCTCACTCCAATTCTGGGATGGATATGGTGACTTGGCAATGTATGAGAAGACTCTATCCTATGTTCCAAACAATCTAACGGATTATGTCCATGTCCTCTCCCCTAATTTCGCGGGTGATCTACGGATTGATGGTAGTTTCGGTTATAGTTTTAGTAATTCAACCATACCGAAATATCTTGTAGGTCTGGGACAGAGCAAGGGCGCTCAGGTTGTTCCCTTGGTCTATAGTGATGGTAAGGTTGCCAATGATATGCTCAGGAGTCCTGACAAGCGTAAAAGATTTGCTGATAGTGCGGTCAAGATGGTTGAGGAGACGAATGCTAACGGCTTCCTCGTTGACTTGGAAGGTCTGGCTGACGATACAACAGATGGGCTAACTGCTCTTATGCAAGATATATATGGAAGGCTTAGCCCCCAAGGCAAACTGGTCATGGTATCGGTGATGGCCAAGACCTCGGACAGAGCCGAACCATGGACTGCTGAATATAATTACCGAGACTTGTCTAAATACGCTGACTATATCCAGATTATGTCCTATGATAAGCACTGGCAGAACTCTCCTCCTGGACCAGTGGCACCGCTGGACTGGGTGAGGCAAGTTATGGCTTATGCTGTTACTGTAATCCCTGAGGAGAAAATTCTGATGGGTATCCCTTACTATGGACGTGCTTGGCGACAGGATGGAAATGCCTGGACATCGAAAGCTTTCGGTTGGGCAATAGCTACTCAGACTGCTGCTGAATATGGGATTAAAGTGGAAGATATTCCCAGGGAAACTACTTCTACAGATGAAGTGGGTGTGCCCACCTTCCAATATACTGATGCAAGCGGCTGTACGTGGACTGCCTATTTCGATGATCGCCAGAGCTGGGGCGCGAAACTTGATCTCCTAGAGGAATATAATCTGGGAGGTATAGGCTCTTGGTCGATGAGGTGGGTTAATGAGGATAGTGCCACTGAGTTGTTTCCTTTGTTGAAGGAGCGGATGAATTAAAATTCAAAAGCTAGTATATTTGTGCATTGCCTAATGCACGAGTATACTAGCTTTATTTATATTAGAAAAGAAAAGAACTTCCGTTATTTAATATTTTTTAGCATTTGATCTATTGCGCTCTCATAGTGTTCATCAATGCTTTGTTGTAACTGATTCTCTATATCATCAATAATCATGCTCTTCTCCTGCTCCATCGTATTAATATAATCATTTTTGATGTTTTCTAAATTGGTAGTTTTAACATGTACATAGTTTTGCCTGTATTGTGTTACTAGATTATTTAGCCAATATATGTATGAATTTAATAGCCTGAGGGAAGAGAAAAATAAAGGAAAAGCATAACCTTTGTCGAACGAAATACTATCCTAATTATCTGATATAGTTTTTTCTGGATGCTTAATGCCTGGAGATTAAGGATTTTAGTTAGATGGAGGTGCTTCTTTGTGATTGCAGAAATAGACAAGAACCGTTTATTAATTGAGCATCTGCCCTATGGCTTTGCCTATCACCAGATGGTTCTGGACGATGATGGTAAGCCACTAGATTATATTTTCTTAGATGTTAATCCTGCTTTCGAGGAAATGACAGGTTTAATTAAAGATCAAATCGTCGGTCGGAAGGTGACTGAGGTTTTGGTAGATATTCAAGATTCGGAGTTCAACTGGATTGAAGCTTTCGGCAAGGTGGCAACCGAAGAAGAGGTCCTAGATTTCGAACAGTATTCAGAACCGCTAAAACGCTGGTATGAAGTTAAAGCCTACAGTGATGAATATGGCTTCTTTGTTACCATTACGCAGGATATCACGGAGCGGAAATCTATCCAAGAGGGTTTGGAAAAGTCAGAGTATGAAAAACATCTCATCCTCAATAGCATTTCAGAAAGTGTGGCTTATCTAGATACGGAATTTCGTATAATCTGGGCTAATCAGGTGGCAGCTGACTCCATTGGCAAACCGTTGGAAGAAATAGTTGGACAGGTGTGTTATAAATTATGGAGTAAGCGTGACGAACCTTGTCGTGGTTGCCCTGTCTTAAAGGTGAATACTACGAAAAAACCGGAGGCGGGTGAAGTCACAACAGACTTTGGCCAAGTTCGGTATTTGCAAGGTTATCCTACTTTTAATAAATACAATGAAGTTATAGGCTTGGTCCAAATTGGGACGGATGTCACTGAACGGAAGCGGATGGAATGTGATCTGCAAGAAAGCGAGAATCGCTTCAGACAACTGGTAGAAATGGCTCCTGATGCTATCTTCGTTCGGATAGATAAATATTTTGCTTATGTGAACCAATCTGCGATGCGCCTGTTCGGAGTGGAATCGGAAGAAGAGTTACTCGGAACCTCTGTTATGGAGCGCTTCCAGCCGGAATACCATGATATGATTAATGAAAGAATGCACTTATTAAACACGACTAGTCAAGCTGCCCCTAGAATAGAAGAGGTGTCTTTGAGATTAGATGGCACACTGGTGGATGTGGAAGTTGAAGCTATCCCGATTAAGTATCAAACTCAAGACGGTGCTTTAGTTTATATGCGAGATATCTCCGAGCGCAAAAAGTTGGAAAAACAAAAGATTAAGGAGCAAGCTATCCTGCGGCATCAACAAAAACTGGAGGCCATCGGGGTGTTAGCTAGTGGAGTAGCTCATGAGATTAATAACCCCATTAATGGGATAATGAACTATGCCCAATTGATTCTGGATAACGTGAAAGTTGGGGATAATGCGGAATATGCTGGTGAAATAATCCGGGAAACCGAACGGATATCAACCATCGTCAATAATCTCCTGCATTTTTCTCGTCAAGAAAAACAGTCTCATAGCCTAGCTCGCATTGAAGATATCATCCAACATACCCTCTCTCTAATAAGGACTCTTTTCCGACGGGATCAGATAATTCTAGAGTTGAACGTTCCGGAGGACTTGCCTAGATTAAAATGCCGTAGTCAGCAGATACAACAGGTCTTAATGAATCTACTAACCAACGCCCGAGATGCTTTAAACAATAAGTATAAAGGTTATCATGATGATAAAATAATCCGTATCGGCTGTTCTATGTTCCATCGAGACGGCAGACGTTGGCTAAGGATTACAGTAGAAGACAAAGGTTCAGGTATTCCCAAGAGTAACTATGATAAAATATTCGAGCCCTTTTTTACAACAAAACCACGAGATCAGGGTACGGGGTTAGGTTTGTCCATCAGCTATGGAATTGTAAAGGATCATCATGGGGCGATTACTTTTAAAACCAAGCTGGGAGAATATACACTTTTTAGACTTGATTTGCCGATAGATAACGGCTGGGACATCGATAATGATATTAATAACGAAAATGAGTAAAGGACAACAGGAGATGTTTTAAAGGAGAGATTCGTAATGGCCAGAGTTTTAATTGTTGATGACGAAAAAAGCATCCGACGTACCCTTGCTGAGTTCCTGCGCAAAGAAGGCTATGAGGTAGATACAGCAGAAGAAGTAGACCAGGCTTTAGCACTCTTAGGGAAAACTGAATTCGATCTGGTGATTACTGATATCATAATGCCACGTATCTCAGGAATAGAACTTCTCGAGCAGATACGCCAAAGCAGGCCTGATATACAGGTCATAATCATGACCGGTGAGCCAACGGTGGAAACTGCAGTTAAGGCAGTCCAGGCTGGAGCTTATGATTATATCAGCAAGCCTATCGTGAAAGATATGTTGATAAAAGTAGTGAAACTAGCCATCCAACTTAAAGATGTAACGGATAAAAAGAAGCACCTTGAAGATATGAACTTTCAGTATCGGAGGAACTTGGAGCAACTTGTCGAAGCTCGAACCAAAGATCTTCATGATTCCATGCAGAGCACTATCATGGCCTTGGCTTCGATGGTAAGTCTGCGGGATGCGTATACCGCCGGGCATCAGATGAGAGTCGGAAACTTAGCCGCTGCTATTGGCAAAGAATTAAACTTACCTCCTAGCACCGTTGAAGGATTAAGGGTAACTGGCTATCTACATGATATAGGCAAGGTGACATTGCCTGCCGAGATTCTTGCTAAGCCCGGTAAAATTACCAAGCTTGAGTTTGAGATTATTAAGACTCATGCCGCTCAAGGTTATGAGATTCTCAAGGATTTACGTCTACCCTGGCCAGTAGCCAATGTGATATATCAACATCATGAGCGAAAAGATGGCAGTGGTTATCCTGATGGGCTTAAGAATGAAGAGATTTTAGAGGAAGCTCGCGTACTTATTGTGGCTGATGTGGTAGAAGCCATGTCCTCCCATCGTCCCTACCGCACAAGTCTGGGAATAGAAGCAGCGCTTGATGAGATCAGAGCGAACTCCGGCACCCTCTATGACCCTGATGTGTCCGAAGCCTGTCTAAGTCTATTCGAAAGCTCTGATTTCGTAATCATTGATGATTTCGCTAAGACGAATTTTATAAGGTAAAGTGACGAGGTGACGAGGGGACGGTTCTTCTGTCACCTTTTTTCAATTTTATATCTTCTCAGAGGATGAGAAATAATTTATAATTAGCTGAGGATAGGTTTCCACAAAAATTATTTAAGAAGTGATTAATAATGTTTTTTAATTTTGGGTTTAAGAATAAGACTGTCAAAGAACTGCGTAAGAATAAATCGTTTACGGCTAGGGAGCTAGCTCTTGAACTTAAGGTGAATGAGAGCTTGATTCTTAGGGTAGATGGTCGTAAGTTGAAGGATGTACCGGATCCTTTGTATTCTAGGTTGGTGAAGGTGTTGAAGGATTAGATTTATTGACAATCACATTACGTTGTATTACGCTATATTATATTAGAATACAACAAGGAGTTGGTATAGATGGTCACAAAATCTATTAAGTTTGATGATGAAGTTGTCCAAAATATAGAAACAGTGATTAAAAAGTTAAATGATAAAATAGGTGTAGATCTATATGATTTTTCAAATATGGTTAGATTAGCCGTTAACCAATATCTTAATTCAGATGAAGTGAAAGAACTGATTAAGGATGAGAATGATTTACTTTTAATAAGCGAAGTTAGTTTAAGTAGGGATTGGTTGAAGCAGGAGGAAGATATCGCGTGGAAGGATTTATAAAAGGTGATATAGTGGTGATACCTTTTCCGTTTTCAGATTTATCAACTGCTAAACGAAGACCTGCTTTGGTATTATCTGAAATAAAAGGTCAGGACGTAATTCTTTGTCAGATAACAAGCCAAGATATATCAGATGATTATGCTATACCACTATTATTAGATGACTATAAAGAAGGAAGCTTAAATCAAGTTAGTAATCTAAGACCGAATAGATTGTTTACAGCAGACCAAAGATTAATTCTGTATAAAGCAGGACAAATAAAGAATAAAAAATATAATGAAGTGGTTGCAAAATTGATAGCGCTGGTTAAGAAATGACGAAACCCAGGTACAGGGGACGGTTCTCTGCCACCATGTTAAAACCTGACCTCTTGTGGTCAGGTTTTGTTTTATATCACAGGCTCTGAACAGGCGGGGACAAGACCTGCTCTGGTAATATCCAATGACATGGTTAATGAAATACTTCCGGTGGTTACCATCCTGCCCTTCTCTTCTGTTAAAAGTAGTAACCGGGTTTATCCGACTGAGGTTTTTTTATCTAAGGAATCATCTGGGCTACCTAAAGATTCGGTGATTATGGTTCATCAAGTTAGAACTATTGATAAAGTGAGAATCAGGAAGCTGTGTGGAGAGATTAGTGATATTGGTATTAGGGAACGTGTTGATGATGTGGTTAGGGAGTATTTTGGGGGTTAGCTGGTGATACGTTAGACGTAACAAAGCCCAATCATAAAAGTGATCGGGCTTTGTTAAGGTTTGTTACGGGGCTAATCATGGTCATGCGTGGCGGACTAGAGTAGAGATGATCTTTCTACGAAGATCATCTCTACTTTTACATATAGATAGTTTTAAGGTGTTAAAGGTGTTGTACCGGTTATCTATAGTCCCCTACGTTCTGAGTGACGTTGTTGAATTGATTATTAGCCTCCAGGTATTGAACTTCTTGTTCATTAGTAGCTCCGTCTTCTGGTCCTACGATCGTTACACCTACACCCAAGCCGATTCCTTCCTCGATATTCGTAAATGTGTTGTTGCTTGCACTGAGAACGGTATTTTCAGTTCCGCCGATCCCCACTGTACAATCTGTAAAGGTGCTGTTTTGGACGGTTAGTGTCACGATTGTTCCGGCACTTGGGCTTGCCGCATTGGCGTAGATTCCTCTCGTCAGATTATTTAGAGTTAAATTGTTTATGCTGACCTCAGCAGTACCGTATCCGGAGATACCCATGGATCCTGCTTTGCTCTCACCGTCTATTGTGAAACCATCGAGGACTACTCCTTGAGCATTGTCTATCAGGATCCCTACGTCCCCTGCCCCACCGACCGTACCTGGTTGATTAACGGTGGTAATGGTTACACCATCTAACGCTTTAAGGGTGATGTTATCTTTGGCTACTTTGAAACCACTATAAGTTCCGGTACCAACTAAGATTGTATCACCGGGTGAGGCGGCAGTTATCGCATCTTGGATGGACTGGCCGGATTTCACATAGATATCAGCATCTCTGTATGGGCTTTCATAGGTTACCCCATCGACTATTACCTTGTTTTCTTTACAGTCAAACCAATAAAGCAGATTATTAAAGTAGATATGCTTATTGAAATCATTTTTGTTTATAGCGACGCCGTTGATTTTGTTATTAGCGTCAAGAACAAAGGTACCGTTCATCCTAGCAGCGATTATATAGGTATTTTCTGTTATATTATTAAAACTGTTACCGCTGATGTTTACGTCTGCATATTGAGTGGTATAAGGGTTCGCACCCCAGGATACGTTGCCTAAAGCATACCCGCGGATATTTTCCCAAGTATTGTCTACGATGTTAATACTTGCGGATGCAGTTGGATATGCATTATCAAAGGCTACGGTATTCCTGTCAAATGTATTTCCTTTAACTAAAATATTTCCTTTCGCACTACTGAAATAGAGGCTTCCTCCACCGGTAGGATTCTCATTTTCACCTGTGACTATAGTATTCGGTGTAAAGCGGCAATTCTTAATCGTGAAATCCTCAGCGATCACTTCGATGGTTTTATTCACCTGCACTTTCGGCTGAATGGTAAAACCATCTATTATAAC
>JAGXFZ010000108.1 GCA_024637055.1 Gracilibacter sp.
GATATATCCTAGTGATGTGTGGAATGATATGCATAATTAAGTTCATGGTTAAATTAATATCCGTTTTTCTGATATGGTTGTAATTTGTCCAACCACTTATCTTCCAGTTCAGCCAGTGCTTTAGGCCAGTATTGCTTCTCAAATTCATGTGGATTGTCTATACAGAATATAAACAAATACACATATAGTTTAGAAGTGGTTAATTGTTGGATAACACTTTTATATATCTTTATACCATACATTCATACTTTCCAAGCTGCCTGAGATATTCGTATTATTTATTAACGTGCCACTATATTGATAGCCCCTTTTGGCAAAAGTAATGTTCATTCCATATGAGAGAGATCTAGCAATGGTATAGGCTGTTTTAATTTCTCGTTTCTTCATCTGGTGCTCCATAGTTTGTAAAAGATAGGTAGAAAGATTATGCCCTCGATAGTCTGGTAGAGTCGCAAAGTCAGTCATCTCAACATTATTCCCGTTTAAATCCATTTCTGAAGAGGAGAGAGCAATGAGAGTCTGATTATGCCATACTCCGAAATAAGCAACATTATCAGCCATAGTCTCGGCGATATAATCAGGATCTTGAATAGGAAAGGGATAAGTAGTAAAAACTTTTTGGTATAACTGTGCAATATTAGATATATCAGAAAAGCGGCACTCTCTAGCTATGAAATCATCAGAAAGATGTACGGGCTGATTTTCATAGGAGTACTTAGACTTAGCAGTCATTAGTACATTGTCTAATTCATCTTGATTTGGTATTTGTTTACGATTTTCCGAAAAATACTTTGCCATGAAGTAAGCAGTCTGACTTCCATGATAAAATTTAGGAATAGATGCCTCCACAACATATCCCTGTGCTAAAAAAGCGTCTTTAGCATATTCTGGTAGCTTAGCAAATATTTTTGAATATTTTTCTTGATAAGCTAGGCTATCCAGTTTTACTATTATTTCAGGTAAGTCATCTTGTGAGAGTTTCATAAGATATATTCGGTCATTATAGCTCCCGTGTTGGACTACGGAGTTCCCAATCGTGGTTATAGTATCATTCATGATCTCTTCTCTCAATTCTTTCAGTATTCTCAGGTATCAATGATATCGTATCATAGGCATTGGATAGAAGTTTTTCTATACCAATGGCTTTATATTCTTCAGCTCCTTCTAGTTTGGGTTCGATATCTGAGTAAGAATAATTCCTAAAAATATCTTCGTATTCTCTTGGTTCTTCATACGTAGTGATAATTCCTTCAAAGTTTCTGAGTACGACTTTATCATTTGACCACGAAAGGAGATAGTTAGGGGCGACACGGATTTTTCCACCTCCACCAGGAGCATCGATAACATATAGAGGAACAGCGAACCCACTTGTATGTCCAATCAGGCTCTCCATAATCTCTACTCCTTTACCCACAGGAGTTCTAAACTGTTTTAATCCTTCAGATAAATCACATTGATAGAGGTAGTATGGGCGTACGCGGTTTTGGACAAGTTTCTGGACAAGTTTCTTGATGATGATAGGACTGTCGTTTATTCCAGCTAAAAGAACACTTTGGTTCCCCAAGGGGATGCCAGCATCAGCTAACATTCTTAAGGCTTCCTTAGAAGACTCTGTAATTTCTCTGGGATGATTAAAATGAGTGTTAATCCATAACGGATGATGTTTTTTTAAGACCGCTACTAGGTCATCCGTTACCCTATAGGGAAGGACTACGGGTATCCTGCTACCTATCCTAATCACTTCGACGTGAGGGATAAGTTTTATTTGGGTTAATAACCAGTCTATATTTTCATCAGACAGAAGAAAAGGGTCTCCTCCTGATAAGAGGACATCCCGGATAACGGGAGTTTTCTTGATATATTCGATACCTGCAGATAATTGCTCTTTGCTAGGTAGAAAAGCTGCATCTCCAACTTTTCTTTTCCGGGTACAATGTCTACAATACATCGAACAAGTAGTGCAAACCTGAAATAAAACACGGTCAGGGTAGCGATGTGTAATCCCAGGAACAGGACTATCCTTATCTTCATCTAGAGGATCGCTCATCTCGAAATCTCCTACTTGTAGTTCGGATATGGAAGGGAAGGCCTGTTTATAGATGGGATCATTCTCATAATCTTCCGTATCGATTAATGATAGATAGTAAGGAGTGATAGAGAGTGGGAACTTGGCAAGAGTTTCCTGTAATTGAGATTTTATAGAATCAGCGAACTTTATCCCTAAGAGTTGTTCAAATGTTTCGATATCAGTAATAGAGTGTTTGAGCTGCCATTTCCAATCTTTCCAGTTGGATTTTTGGGCGGTTGAGCTTATCTTATGGGCTATCTCTTGTTGGTTTTTACTATATATTACTTCCATTTATGACACTCCAAACCTTAGTATTTAATATATATTATTGTTTCATTCTTGGTGTCATATTATGCCTTCATAGATTCAAAGAAAGCACTATTAAAATAATTGGTTGAACCTGTTATAATGGAAATTAATAATTGCAGAAGAATCATAGAGGTAAAACAATGAACATTCAGATTTTCGGGATTAAAAAGTGTTTTGATACGAAGAAAGCAGATCGTTACTTCAAAGAGAGAAAAATACAATATCAATTCATAGACCTAACTCAAAAAGGGCTTAGTAAAGGTGAACTACAAAGTGTCAAAGCTACAGTGGGCCTCGAAAACCTTATCGACAGAGAATCGAAAAACTACAAGAGGTTGAAAATGGATTGTATAAGTGGCACGGATAAGAGGGAAGAAATTCTCCTGGATAACCCCTCTCTATATAAGACACCCATAGTACGAAACGGTAGACAAGCTACCATAGGATATCAACCGGAGTTATGGAAGAACTGGGAATAAATAACCTACGGATACTACTATAGAGATAGTGATAACGTTAAGTATGGTGGAGGCTCTAAAAATGAAAATCTTGTATTACGATTGCTTTAGTGGAATAAGCGGAGACATGAATCTCGGTGCAATGCTCGATTTGGGAGTAGATAAGGATTTACTTTTAGATGAGCTGGGACGATTGAACTTAGAAGAACACTATAATATAGATATACGGAAGGAAACTAAACGAGGAATATCCGGCACAAGGGTGGAGATAAAAATCGATCATCTCCATAAAACTGTTGCCAAGAATCATTCGCATGGAAGAAACCTAAAATCTATAATAAAATTATTAGAAGATAGTCATGTATCCACATCTGTAAAAGCTAGAAGCTTAAAAATGTTTAAACTTCTAGCGGAAGGGGAAGCAAAAGTCCATGTTGTTGATATTGATGAGATTCATTTCCATGAAGTAGGTGGGACAGATGCTATCTTGGATATTGTGGGAGCGGCATTTTGCCTAGAATATCTACAGGTGGATAAAGTAATATCTTCTAGTATAGAACTTGGCGGGGGTTTTGTGAGTTGTCAACATGGGCTGTTACCAGTTCCTGCCCCGGCTGTAATCGAATTACTTCAGGGTGTGCCGGTGAAATTAGGAAGGGTGCAATTTGAGACAACAACACCCACTGGAGCAGTTATTCTGGCTACCAGTGTCCAGGAGTTCACAGATCAAATAAACATTGAAATAGACAAAACCGGATATGGAATAGGAAAAAGAGATTTGGAGATTCCAAATGTTTTAAGGGTTTATCTCGGAGAAATACTCGATTTAAACAATGAAGATGAAGACCGAGATTCAAAAGCCAGAGATAACGATGCTAAAACTGAACATGAATATATGATAGAAACAAATATCGATGATATGAACCCTGAATACTATGAGTACATCGAGGAAAAGCTGTTTGCAACGGGAGCTTTGGATACCTTTAAAACACAAATAATAATGAAAAAAGGAAGACCGGGGATAAAACTAAGTGTGTTGATGACAAAGGAAAATATATTCAAGATTGAAGAAGTTATTTATCGGGAGACCTCTGCCATAGGTCTCCGGATTTATCCGATAGAAAAGAAAATGCTTCAAAGAGATATAAGTCAATTATCTACGAAATTCGGTCTAGTCTCAGTCAAGTCTTCTCATTATGCAGATAAGACCAAGACTAAGCCCGAATACGAAGATTGTAAAAGACTGGCTAAAGAGAATAACGTTACACTGACAGAAGTTTATGATGAGATACATAGAATACTATACACAGGAGAGTAATGCACAAATCCTTAATTGCTCATGAAATATAACTATCATATTTACAAACAAAGCCAGCCTACAGAAATAATATCCTGCAGACTGGCTTTTTACTATACCTTAATCCTTTTTCCTTCTTTTAATCCTGTCATTTTGTGGTTTAGAATGACTAGATCGCCTTCTTGCAACCCTTCTATTATGGCTACATCTCGGTCGTTCTCAAAGCCTTTTATAACAGGTTGAATAACCGCCTTCCCATCTTTGACCAACCATAAAGCATCACCATCGTTATAGGGGAACAGGACAGTTTTTGGCACAACCAATTGGTTCTCTTGCTTATCTATTGTAAAATCTACATTGACAGCATAACCTGGTTTAAGTTCTAATTCCGGCACCATTTGAGGGACGATATCCACTTTTAAACGTTGTTCGACCAGACCCAAAGTAGATACTTTTTCGACTGCGGATGGGGCGATTGAATCTACAGTCCCGGAAAAGAGAATATCACCACTTTTATTATCTTGAATTAGATCTACGGTCATCCCAAGCTCTATACTAGGTGCATCCTCGGTTAGTACATATGTCTCAACTACATAAGTATCATCACTAAAGATAGTCAGGAGATGTGATCCGGGAGGGACAACCATGCCTTCTTTAATGTCTAAATTGGTAACTGTACCGGTAGCTGGAGCAGCATTGTTACCTTGAGAGAGCTGATAATTTAGTTGGTCTATTTGAGCACGTATCACAGATATCATGGCAGGATAATAATCAGAATTTAAGCTATTCTCAGCGTCTTCATATTCTTTTTGACTTATTGCTCCTGCTTCGTACAAAAGCTTCATAGTTTCGATATCTACAGTAAGTTCTTCTAAATCTTTCTGTGCTTCATAGCTGCGTATCTGCCCTTGTAGACTTTGGATCTGGTAGCGGATTTCCTGGTTATTAAAAGTAATCAGACTATCACCCTGCTCGACATTATCCCCTTCACGTACATGAATATTGGCTACGTTTCCGCCGTATACAGAATAGATATGGGCCTCCTCTCCTGCTCTGACAATTCCTTCTTCTCTAAAGGTTTTGGCTATCTCTTCGTTGGGAACAGTCAGAAGATCAACTTCTAGTGGTTTGGTGTACTGAAAAGCTATCATTGCTATGGCGACAATCCCGAAAGCTATCCCTAAAATAATTTTCCATTTCTTTTTCATATCGTTCTCCTCCCGACTATTCTCTTGATTTAAGGACTTCTACTAGACTCAATTTCTTTAGTTTTCGAGCCGCCATTCTTTGAGCAAAAATTATGGAAGCGACAGTTATTAAGAAGGCAATTAGTAAGGTGTCAAACGTTATCTCAGGGTTAAAACTAAACATGTCGCTTGCTATAGCCTGGCCTATGCCAAGCATAAAGAGCTTGGTTAAAGGGATTCCAGCCAACATCGCAAATATACTGATAAACCATTGTTCGAAAGTTATGACCTCTAATACTTCTTCCGGGGTCATTCCCAATACCATCATGGAAGCTAACTCCCTGCTTCGCTCTGAGACAGTTATTATGGAGGAATTATAGATAATAGCAAAGGCAATTACAATTCCAAAGATAAACATAATGTAGATCGTTCCGGCATAGGAGGCCATCATTTCTCTCATTTGATTTAAGAGGCTGACGCGATTCTCGATACTGTTGACCACTGAGCTGTCATTATACTTTTCCGAAAGGAGAGAAATACTGTCTTCTTCAACACTTAGGATAATGGAAGTTGCTAGTGGCCCTTGACCAAGAAAAGATTGTAAAGCAGAAATCTCCATATAGGCATTTATTCCTAAAGTTTGTGGGATAACTCCTACTACCTGCAAAGATTTTTGGTCATCAGACTCATTAATAAAAGGACTTTCAACTGTAAGTGTTGAGCCAACATCTGCTAGTAGAAGGTCAGACAGACGTTGAGAAATCAAAAGTCCGTTATCTGGGGCTGATACCGATTTTCCTGAACTGTCTACGATATGATAGAGACTACTGTCAGATTTTAATCCTAGCAGGATAACCCCTTTTTCATGCCAGGAATTTTTTAGAGTTACGGGTACTTCAGCCATGCTTTCTACAGCATTTACTCCTGGGAAACTAGAGAGTTCTCGTTCAGCTTTATTCTGATCCAGAGGATATGCTAACGGTATTTTCACATCGTAGGTTTCTATTTTCTCAAATTGTTCAAACAATAAGACATCGCTGAGGGCTTTGAAAGACCATGGAAAAGCCAGTAAACTAAAAGAGAACATTATCCCAATAAAAAGAAAGCTAGTTCGAACTTTGTTCCGCGCCATATTACGCATAGCCATTTTACCCTGCACAGTGAGCATTTTCCAAAAGAATATAGCCTTTTCCAAAAAAACATTTCTGCCTATTGGAGGAGCAGCCGGGCGTATAGCTTCGGCGGGTTCTAAGGGCAACATTTTCTTACAGCCCTGATATCCTGCCAGTAAAGCAAAAGATGAAGCCAATAGTAGACTAAGCATAAAGTATTGCGGAGAAAAGCTTGGGTCCAGTCCTGGCATATTAAAGAACTCACGGTAAAGGCTTAGAAATGGGCCGGTTAGTAACGTGCCGGAGACACCTCCGATTATCCCCCCTACAAGACCAGTTATTAGTGCGTAAGAAAGGTAATGAAATAAAATTTCTCTATTCGTATAACCAAAGGCCTTAAGGGTCCCGAGTTGAGTTCTTTGCTGTTCAATCATTCGTTTAAGCATGATATAAAGAATCATGGCTGCTACAGCTAGGAAAATTAGAGGCATAGACTTAGCCATTGCTTTTAGGCTATCAAGTTCTTGGGTCAACAAAACATGACTAAGTTGGTCTTTCCTAGGGTATAAGCTCTTTAATCCATAAGGTTTAAGTTCTATCTCGAGATAGTTTTTAACCTCCTCAAAAGTAGTTCCCGGTTTAAGTGTAAAAATTATATTATTGACGGCATCTTTTTCTTGAAAGAGGTTCTTCATAACCGATAATGGAATATAACCAATGCCAAAGGTCTGCGGATTAGGGTAAATCTCAGTCATGGTCCGTAGAGCATAGATGAACTCGGGACTCATTCCAGTACCAGTTACCCGGAAAGTTTGCATTTTTCCTTCGGCTACAAAGTTGATTTCGTTATTAAGCTGTAGAGCATTTGCTTCAAAGAATTTATTATCTAGCCACATGTTTAGGCTGTTGTCTTCTAAGGGGATTCCTTCTTCTAACAGGACATCGTTTAAGAGTCTGTCTTGAGTATCCATGGAAACCAGACGAAGATAAACATTTTCTTCACTATCGGGCATAATTACCCGGACGTCCTTAACCAGTCTCCCTTGAATATCCTGAATACCTTCTATATTTCTTAGTCTTTCTATCTGACTGTAAGGCATAGCTTGGACTTCAGCGAATCCTTCAGCAAAATTCTGATTGTTATAGAAACTGTCCTTGGATAAAGTTAAATTGTCCATGACTATGGACATAGAGCTATACATCATCAAGCCAATGGCGATGACCACGATACAAGCAGCATAGGCACCTTTTTGTTCTAATAGGTCACGTCGCATTTTCCTGAATAGTACCATTACCATGTCACCTTTTCTGGAGGAATAGGGTTATCGTTAACTTCGATACGGGATATGCCACCGTCTTTGATATAAAAAACACGATCGGCGATAGCTGCTACACCCGCATTATGGGTGATGATAATAACGGTTCGTTTGTATTGTTCATGAAAATCTTTAAGTGTTCTTAGTACCTGAATACTTGTTTGCGAATCAAGGGCTCCGGTAGGTTCGTCACAAAGTAATAGTTCGGGATTTTTGGCGATGGCTCTTGCCACAGCAATTCTTTGTTGCTCACCCCCACTTAACTGAGAAGGAAAATGATCAGAACGATGTGTTAACCCAAATTGAGCGAGAATGGTACTTATCTCCAGAGGATCCTTGGCGATCTCAGCCGAAAGGCTAATATTTTCATAAGCGGTTAAGTTAGGGATAAGGTTATAGAATTGAAAGACGAAGCCCACGGCATTCCTCCTATATAACGTAAGCTCTTTAGAACTAGCTGAGTGAAGGGGAGTATCTTTATAGAAAAGTTCGCCACGAGTAGCTTGGTCCATACCTCCAACCATATTAAGCAAGGTACTTTTACCTGAGCCGCTGGGCCCCAATATAACAATAAATTCATTCTCAAAAATTTCGAAATCAGTATCGATTAAGGCTTTAACTTCAACTTCACCCATTTGGTATGTTTTTGTAAGACCTGTAGCTCGGATTAAAGGAGTCATTTCTTTCCCCCTTTCTGTTTGATTTTGTATATAAAAAAAGCTTTATTTAAAGCGATATGCTATTCTGCATCTTATTGTAAGAGATATTCTTGTCCATCATATAGAAAAAGACTGGGTTGTAATAATAGTATTATTAGACTGACAAATTTATAATAAAAAACGAATACATTCAATTGAGAATTCATCTATTTTTATTATACTGGAAAGTATTCACAAATTTCAATAAAAGATAAAATAGGTATATCAAAAGCAATACAGAGAGATACGAAAGTATGGTTATGATACAATAGAATATAAAGAGAGTATTCTTATTAAACAACAGTGATCTAAAATTGCCCTTGTACCAACTTATCCTAAGGGGACTCATATGAGTACAAAACAGCTAATGTTAGGCAATAGGGAAAGGGACATGAAAATTGTTTGTCCATGTATACCTTTCCATAGAGAAGAATTCGATGAGATGAAACGTTGTTGGTGTGGCCTATTTGTCCACAAAGAAGACTAGAAGCATTTTAAAAGCCTCTTTTTTAGAAAAGAGGCTTTTCCGCGGAATGATTGCTTGTTGTAATTACCTTCTTACATTTGTCCTTACAGTATCTACACCGAAGACTAAGATTAGATATTTCCGAGAATCGTTCAGGATATCTATAGTGTTGATATTCCCATTGAACCATAATAGCTAGAGATACGGCAACTAAGCTCCAGGTCCAGAAAGAAGGAACAAAAATTAAAGGGGAGAAAATCATAATATGGCCCCAGTTATAAATCCTGCAAGAATTGCAGCATTTGTTTCTTACTATCCATGAACGAAATGGACACCAGATATTAATACAGAACTGATCAGCAAAATATAAAAATAGGACTAAGAGAAATAAAAGTGATTTATTCACGAGACCTTTTAGAAAAATAACTCCAAATCCTGATAATAGAGCTAACCAAAAAAGAAGGGCTAACAAGGCACGTCTATTAAATTTTCTTGTATATTCTAACAGCGCTTCTGTGTTGTATATCGTTTAATCTATAATGTTTGGCATAAAGCTTACCGCATCCGACATAATTGCTCCAACGGGGAACGAAGATGAGAAGCAGTTCTGAGAGGAAGAATAACCACAGTATTTTATAGATAGATAAGTAACCTATATTTATAAGGAACAATTTTTCAAGTAGCGTGACATCATACAATGAGATTAGTACTGCTATAAAAAAGGGAATAAATTTGAATATGAACTTTTTGTCATTGGTAGATAATAAGGTATTAACGTTCATTCTCTTCCTCCATTACTATCATATGTAATATTTTTTCAAAATTGACACTGTACGTCTATGCTTTGTCTATAATTGTATCAAGACATTACCAGGAAGCAATACAAGATTTAATAAATAAAAATCCGAACTATTTTTAAAATAAAATCAAATTTGTTCGATTATTAAATTGAAAAATTCTCTCAGAGTAGATATAATTAGTTTTAGATATTAATGAAAAATGAAGAATAAGGTAAAAACATGAAACTACTTAAAGAACACATTCGTCATAGTGGACGCGTTATTGGGAATGATATACTTAAAGTTGACAGTTTCCTTAACCATCAGATGGACATTGGACTTTTTCAGGAAATCGGACAAGAGTTTAAGCGAAGATTTGCTGAGAACAAAATTACGAAGATATTAACTATTGAGGCATCAGGAATCGGGATTGCCTGTATCACCGCACAGTATTTTGACAATGTTCCGGTTGTATTTGCTAAAAAATTTTCTGCCCGAAATCTTAATTCAGAGGTCTATGAAAGTCAGGTTTTTTCTTTTACCAAGGATGCTCATTACAGCATCAGAGTAGATAAAAAGTACTTAACCCCAAATGACCATGTACTTATAATCGATGATTTCTTAGCTAATGGTAATGCGGTTCTAGGTTTACTAGACATAACCAAGCAGGCTAAATGTGAAGTCGACGGGGTTGGTATTGTTATCGAAAAGAGCTTCCAGAGTGGAAGAAATTCCGTTCTAGAACAAAATGTAAGGCTCGAATCTCTAGCGAGGGTAAAATCACTGGTAGGAGAGACCATCACTTTTGTAGACTAAAGGTGAAGTTTTAGGTTTAGGCGGATAATTATTAGATACATTTTCAATATTTTTAGGGAGGAAAAGACTAAATGAAAAAGGGATTAACATTATTGCTGGTCATACTATTAGCAGTAACACTCACTGTTACAGGGTGCTCATCTAGTGCACCAACACCAGGAGAAGAAAAACTAAAAGTAGGTTTCGTTTATGTTGGACCAATTGGCGATGGGGGCTGGACCTATGCCCATGAACAAGGACGTCAATATCTAGTAGATGAACTTGGAGTAGAAGCTATCTACAAGGAAAGTGTTCCTGAAGATCAGGAATCAGAAAAAGTCATGAGAGATATGATTGACCAAGGAGCCCAGGTTATCTTTGCAACTAGCTTTGGTTATATGGAGCATGTTAAGAAAGTAGCCGAAGAATACCCGGATGTTACCTTCCTGCATTGCTCAGGCTATATGTCAGGGGACAACTTTGGTAACTATTTTGGTAGAATCTATGAAGCCAGATACCTCTCTGGTATTGTAGCAGGTTTGAAAACAGAAACTAACGAAATCGGTTATGTTGCTGCCTTTGATATTCCTGAAGTTGTCAGAGGAATTAATGCCTTCACCCTTGGCGTTCGTTCAGTCAACCCAGAGGCAGTGGTTAAAGTAAGATGGACCAATACTTGGTACGATCCTTCAACTGAAAAATCCGCGGCTATCGCGCTTTTGGATGAAGGAGTAGACGTTATTGCGCAACATCAAGATACCGCAGGACCACAGCTTGCTGCTGAAGAGAGAGGGAAATTCTCCATTGGATATAATACTGATATGGTCGAAATGGCTCCTAAAGCTTATATGACTGCGCCGGTTTGGAACTGGGGACCTTATTATGTTAGCCAAGTTCAAGCCGTTATGGACGGAACATGGCAGTCAGATACTTACTGGGGCTCATTAGAAGATGGTATCGTTGACCTTGCTCCTCTTACGAATGTCGCTCCAGAAGGTGCTAAAGAAGCAGTAGAAAA
>JAGXFZ010000109.1 GCA_024637055.1 Gracilibacter sp.
GCTTATTTGTCTATACCCTAAAATCAGGTAAGCAACGGAATAACTAAAGTATTAACATAAATCCGTGGACTTGTTTTAACTCTGATAGAAAAAGGGAGCATCGCTAGCTACTTATAAAGTAGTTTTGCGACACTCCCTTTTAATTACGAGAAGTTTAACTTAACTTTGATATCTAAGTAGTTACTGCTTATTGCGGGAGTTAACATTTCATGATTAAATGAGATATCTGGAAAAATATCTAAAAATCGGATAATAGTACGTTAAGTAGAGGGTGGAATTGATGGTAAAAATCTTAGTTGTAGATGACGAAGAAATGATGAGAAAACTTATAACTGAATACTTGGAATTTGAAGGCTATGAATGGGATGAAGCGGAAGATGGCACGAAAGCGTTAGAGCTATTTAAGTGGAATACATATGATGTGATTATACTCGATGTGATGATGCCCAAAGTAGATGGCTGGTCTGTTTGCAGAGAGATTAGAAAAGAATCCAAGATACCAATCATTATGTTGACAGCAAGGGGGGAAGAATATGATAAGCTTTTCGGCTTTGAGCTAGGAGTGGATGATTATATGGTCAAGCCTTTCAGCCCTAAAGAACTGATGGCCAGACTTAAAGTAATACTGCGAAGGAGCAGTGATAGTCTTAAAGCGGGAAGTGACCAGGAGAAAATAATTTTTGAAGGACTTAATATTGATATATCCTCTAGGAGTGTGTCTGTAGATGGGCAAACAGTAAAACTCACTCCGAAAGAATATGAATTGCTTATTTATCTCGTGTCTAATCCCAATAGAGCTTTTAGCAGGCAGCAGATCCTTAATGGAGTATGGGGTTATGATTACTTTGGAGACGACAGAACAGTGGATACACATGTTAAAATGCTTAGAGAAAGTCTGAAAGAGTATCGGAAATACATCATAACAGTCTGGGGAATGGGCTATAAATTCGAAACAGGAGCAAGGTAATGAATAAAATATCTCATAAGCTTATTCTAGGGATGCTTTCTCTTACGGCTATCACCATTATTATTCTATGGTTATATCAAGTGGTTTTCTTAGAATCCCACTATCTGAACATAAAAACTAATGACGTAAAGAAAGAAATGACCTCTTTGGAATCACTATATGAAAAGGGACAACTAGATGATTTCCAAAACCAGGCAGAGAATATCGCTTATGCGAAGAATATAGGCATAGAGCTTCTAGATTTGAATGGCAGTCTTTTATACAGTGCTGGGGATTCTTTGTTACAGGGTCAGGGTCAGGGCGGTTTAGGTCGATCCAATATCAGGGATACCATTATTAAGAACACTCTTGCGGAAACTGAGTATATGGGTTCTATGACACATCCCAGATTCAATACCGAAATAATTATATATTCTAAATTAGTGCTATCCCCCGATAGTTCTTCTCAGATTCTTTTAGTTAGCTTGCCTATCGAAAATATCTCAGAAACAACCGCGATAATAAAACAGCAAATATTTTATCTCATAGGGATACTAATCTTAATTTCAATAATTATAGGAACCTTTATCTCCAAGACGTTAGTAAAACCCATATTAAAACTGAACGAATCTGTACAAGCTATGGCTGCAGGAGATTTACACACACGAATAGAGAGCCATTCCAAGGATGAGATTGGTAGATTAACAGAGAACTTCAACATTATGGCAGACGAACTGACCAGGATAGAATCTCTACGAAAAGACTTAATAGCTAATGTGTCTCATGAACTTCGTACACCCCTAGGATTGATTAGAGGATATGCGGAGATGGTACGAGACATCAGTAGTGAGGAAAAGAGAGCTGATCACCTTAACGTTATTATTAATGAATCTGAACGCTTAAGCGTTGTGGTAGATGATATCCTAGACCTGTCTCAACTTCAATCCGGATATGTAACTTTAAGGAAGGAAACTTTTGATGTAACAGAAATTGTCTCCCAAACCCTTCAGAAGTACTCTCTTACCGGAGAAAAGAACAATATTAGTTTTTCATTCAGCAGTGAGGATGAAAAACTGCTTATTCATGCTGATATTTCCAAAATTGAGCAAGTGTTACACAATCTAATAGCGAATGCCTTAAACCACACTCCGCAAAAAGGAACAATCAGAGTATCTGTAAGAAAGATAGAGGGGAAGGTTAAAGTAGAGATTCATGATTCGGGAGCAGGAATCCCGAAAGAAGATATTAAACACATCTGGGAACGTTATTATAAGAGTACCAAGGCAAGGAAAAATGTTATCCAAGGTACGGGCCTGGGACTGGCTATAGTGAGAGAAATACTTAAGTCCCACGATTTCAGGTATGGGGTAATAAGTGAATCAGGACAAGGTTCCATATTCTATTTTGAAGCTGAAATTGTTTAATCAATACATTTCATCTGTTTTGCACTTCTTTATCATACTTCTATCACAACTTCTGGTTAACATAGCATTAGAAGGACAGATAAGAGTTCTTCAATAACGATAAAGGAGTTTTGAATATGAAAAAGATCAAAAAGACTGTTTTGACTGCAAGCCTATTAGTAGGAGTACTAGCTTTTTCAGGTTTAGCTTACGCGGATGTGATGACACCTGTCCAAAAACTTTCTGAACTTACAGGAAAATCTGTCGAAGCCCTATATGCAGAAAAAGGTGACGGTACATTTGGAGCCCTGGCAGCTGACGCAGGATACCTGGAAGAGTTCAAAGCAAATATGCTGGAAGATAAGAAAGCAATTATTGCACAGAGGGTAGAAGAAGGCAGGCTTACCCAGGAACAGGCTGATGCAATCATCGCTGATATGACCGAGCATCAAGCTGTTTGTGATGGAACCGGCTATCAAGGAGAATCACCGAGATACGGTATTGGTTATGGCCAAGGTCAAGGTCAAGGATTAGGACAAGGAGCAGGGAGTCAAAAAGGATTTGGCAGAGGATTAGCTTCCAAATAATAATCCTTAATAACAAGCTCAAGCTTGAGGCAGCAATACACTTGCTGCCTCTTTTTGATTATTAATAGTCGCTGTTTGAGACATATTCTGAATACAAATATTCCTGCAAGGCCTCCTGCCAGGGGCGGAGTCGGAGGAAGGGGTGACTCTCTTTATATATAGAATCTAAGATAGCATGGGGTGGCCGATAGGTTTCTATCTTCAAATCTTTATACGAGAGAGGGAGGAGCTCACACTCTAAAGATAATTTCTCTATTATAAATTCTGCCATATCCATACGGCTGGCTGTCCCCGAATTGGCCAGATGAAAAGTCCCCAGTTGAGGTCGTTCCAAGTATAAAGCTATTGCTTCAGCAATATCATGTGTATACGTAGGTGAACCAATCTGATCATCTACAACCTTGATAGAGGTTTGTTGTTTTGCTCTCTCCACAAAGTTATTGACAAACTTGGGGACACCCCCGCCGAAAAGCCAGCTTGTTCGCATAATCGCATATCTACATCCTGACCTTTTGATGTTTTGTTCCCCAATATATTTTGTTAACCCATAGGCTAAGAGGGGATTAGGGCAATCGGTTTCAACATAAGGAGTAGACTTCAAACCATCAAATATCATCTCTGTACTAAAATGAACTAAAATAATGTCATACTCCTTACAAACCTTAGCTAGATAATACGGACCTAAGCCGTTAACCTCCAAAGCCTTACTAAACTGATTTTCACATCCATCGACATCGGTGAGTGCAGCTGTATTTATTACCAAATCAGGTTTAAGCTCAGAAATAATCTTCATTACTTCATATTCAGATGTTATATCCAGGTCTGAATGGCTCAGAGCCCAAAGTTCATGACTGTGACCCAGAAATTTCTCCAGTTCTTTAGCGAGGTTACCTCTGCCGCCGGTTATAATTATTCTCATTTTTTTAATCCTCCCTATATTATTACAGATAATAATCAATTATTTGAAGACTATAGGGGTATATATAATTTATCTTTCTGTCCTTTAAACCTGTCAAAATCTAAGCTTTCCCAATAATCTTTCCTACCTAAAGGCATATCTACAGGCAAATCCCATTTATCTTTAAACTTTAGCCAGTTCTCCCTGAGCAAAATCCTTTTTAACTTTTTTTTGGCTTTAAAAGTTATACTGCCAAAATGATATATAAAGACATCTTTAGCTATCACATTTTTGTAACCCGACAAAGCCGATCTTAGACAGAAATCATCATCCTCGAAGAACCCTAATCCGAACCTGGGATCGAATCCACCTATCTTGTCTATAAGCTCTCTTGTTATAAGCATACACAGACCTACCACCCTGATGGTAGGAATTATAATATTTTGATATTCTTCACTAATCTCTTGAGCTATACAAGAGAGCTCATCGAGATTGTTGATATTTAGTTTGAGTAATTGAGGAGACGAGACAAAATTGGACATGACCCCGACAATCCCTATATCCTTATTTTGAGCAACTTGAAGGAGACGCTGTTCCCACCCTTCTGAAACAAGACAATCATTATTGAGCACAATAAGGTAATTACCTTGAGCAATACGTAAGCCTTGATTAACTGCTTTAGCAAAACCAAGGTTCTCTTGATTATGGATTGTGATGACTTGAGGGAATTGGTCTATATAGGCGGGTGTGGCATCACGAGAGTCATTATCTACGATTATAACCTCATAATTTATACGTGTATGTTGCCAGATTCTCTCTAAGCATAACTGCGTATACCGTAACTGGTTATGAACCGGAATTATAATACTGATTTCTACCATGAGCCCTCTACCTCCCTGCCGAAACGCTTAAGAATACTATTAGCAATAAGCTTTTCCCTGTCATCAAGCTGTTGGAGGTTGATAGTTTCTAGAAGTTGTAGAGCTTGTTCATAACATTGACGTTTATCTAGAATTCTCAATAGGAGAGGCTTAAAATCGTCACCAGAAATATCAAGTAGCAAGTCTATGAGAGGATTAAGGAACTTTATTCTCTTGCATACTGCAAATTTATCAATTATGGATAAGATAGTTAAGACACTTTCATTGTTTTTAAATTTTGTAAGACTCGTTATATTATCAGTTTGGAAACTATTATCAGTTTGGAAACTACTTTGAAGTATAATTTGAATCTTAACCAATAAATCACTTAAGCTACTATCACAGGTTTTGAGCTTTTCTACATACATTTGAGCTAAGAGGTACTCCTCTTCAAAAATTGCGCACATCCAACTGTGATATAAACTATCTTTTTGGAGTTCACAGTCGGTATCTTTTTGACAATCAGACATGATATCAAGAACTAGAGAATGTTTATGAAACTCAAATATTATTTTAATAATATTTGGAAAGTATTCTTTAACAAGACCGTGCTCTATCAGATACGCTTTCTTATCGAAATTACTATCTAATAAAACATGGATTAGACTTTTTAGATAAGGAAGGTATTGTGGATTTAGTCTTAAGGCTTGTAGATAATAGTCTAAAGCGAGTTCATAATCATTACATCGCTCCTCTATCTGTCCTAAAGCAAAAAGATTCCTGTGAGAACCGCATCCTGACTCTGAAATATATACTGACTTTGAAATATAACCTG
Source organism: Gracilibacter sp. (assembly GCA_024637055.1). Taxonomy (GTDB): domain Bacteria; phylum Bacillota; class Desulfitobacteriia; order Desulfitobacteriales; family Syntrophobotulaceae; genus Gracilibacter. The sequence goes on from JAGXFZ010000109.1 coordinate 5,530, forward strand.
AGTCATTGCCTTTTTGTAATCCTCTCAAAAGAACCTCTCTGGCCTGTCTGAGATCATTCGATTTCATTAAGCAAATCCCATGGTAATAATAGATATCAGGATAGTCTGGGTATATTATCAGCCCGTCTCTACAATATGAGAGTGCTTCTTTATTCTTATCTTGCAGACGCACGCAGGTTATAAGCATAATTAATAAGCGATGAGCATAGCTCTCCCTAACATCAATCCTACGCCAGCCTTCTTTAAGCCATACTTCTGCTTCGTCCAGATTTCCCAACCTTAAATACTCCATAGCTATATTCAAGTGAAAAAAGGCACTCTCCTTGACTTCGGGAGGTTCGCTCAGAAGTATTGTGAGGTTACGATGTGCTTTATTTTTGATATTAACCACATCCTGCAAATATCCATGATGATGGATAATCCATGGTGACCAACCGATACGTGCTTGGGGATTGGTTTTTTTAATCGCAGGGAATATCTGCTCATGAATCCTGCCTTCATATCTATATAAGAGATTATTTCTAAAGAGTCTGAGAGCATAGGTCTTGGTAAAATTGCCTTCGGAGCCTTGGTAATTGTGAATACTTAAATAAAAGCCTTCTTCCTCAGCTGTAGCCAGTTCTTTTCGGAGTGTAAGAGTAGCGGATTCATCAAGCGACTCGTCGGCATCAAGTACAAGAATCCATTGCCCTTTGGCTTTACTTAAAGCATAATTACGGGCTACAGCAAAATCATTTTGCCAAGATAATTTATGGATATGGGCTTTATATTCTTCAATTATATTTAACGTACCATCCTCAGATCCTGTATCAACAATTACCATCTCGTCCACCAAGTCTTTAATACTTTCTAGACAAGATGAGATATTATTTTCTTCATTCCTGACTATCATACAAAGACTGATAAAGCAGGATGAAACATTCACTTTTTATCCCTCCATCCATTCCTATTACAGTATTATGCACGGCCAGAATATCTGTTCCAAAACAATTAAATTATTGTCCAAACGAGTTATCACAGAACACTAGTCCTTGTCATAATATGTAATAAATGTTGCTTGTTCACAAAATATAGTAACAGGATACAAAACCCTATTAGGAGGAATGCCGATGAGCATATCACAACAAATTCAACCTGGACAATGCCCGATAGATCCTGATACGGGTCTGCCGGAATGTCCACCACCTACAGAGATAGACGTAATCAGCGTCAAAAGAGTATTTAGTGAAAGCTTTGAAACCCAGGAAGAAGAAATCGAGATACCATTTGAAGCTCCAACTCTAGAAGTGCTTACAGCTGGCGTAGGGGTTTTACAGGAAGCAAATCAAGCTGAATGCGTATCTGCGGAAGTTAATCTTATAAACTGCTTCACAATTGATGAAAATCATGTAAGAATAGTGTACTCCTTGGAGGTAACGGCAAGGGTTCCTCTGGACGGAGGGGGATTTGAAACTAGCTCTGAAACCGTAATAGTTACTAATATATTATGTTTACCTTGTGCAGATAGAGAAGATTTAGAGTTGGAGTGTGAGCTTAATCCCAGATGCATATTTAGCTTTGTCTCTGAACGAGACGATTTAGGAAATGTTACTCAGGTAACTGCATTCGTGGAAATTTGTATAGTTGTCAGAATGGTGGCCCAAGTGCAATTAATTGTTCCATCCTTTGGTTTCTGTCAACCACCACCGTGTAGTATTATTTCACCTTCCTGTCCGGTGCCACCACCAGAACAGTGTAATGAATAACAGGAGTCTATTATAAAATGCACCCCGATATTAGATGTAAATCTATTCGATGTGCATTTTACTTACTATAATATTGAATTCCAGCTTAAGGGAGTGCCTTTCTTGATATCGCACTTAATTTGTTTTCCAAGGATGACGTCATAATATTTAGGAGGTAAACCTAGACCTGGCCTTAGGACACGTAAATTTTTCTCTGTTAAGATATCTCCTTTATTCATGTTTTCAGCAATATATAAAGATCTCCTAAATTGTAAAGAGTTTTTCTCTCCTGAGGTTGGGCCATAGAATACTTTGCCTAAAGCTCGCCAAGCACGTTCAGAGTCCGACACCAAAGCTTTAAGCTCTTCTGGTTCAAGAGAGAAAGCAGAATCTACTCCTCCTTCTGCACGAGACAAGGTAAAATGCTTCTCTATCACCGTTGCTCCTAAGGCGATACTGGCCAGTGCAACCCCGATTCCCAAAGTATGATCAGATAGGCCAACATGGCAATTGAATAATTCTTTCATATGGGGGATGGTTAATATATTGCTGTTTTCAGGAGAAGCAGGATAAGAACTGGTACATGTAAGCAGAATCAAATCTTCGCACCCGGTTTCCCTAATCGTACTCACAGTCTCATCAAGTTCAGCTAAGGTTGCCATTCCAGTTGAAACAATCACTGGTTTACCGGTTTTGGCAACTTTGCGGATTAGGGGCAAATCTGTATTCTCAAAGGAAGCGATTTTATAACAGGGGACATTCAATTCCTCTAAAAAGTCTACTGCACTTTCATCGAACGGCGAGCTAAAAGCGATCAGTCCCAATTCTTTACAGCGATTAAAAATTGGTTCATGCCACTCCCACGGAGTATAAGCTTTTTTGTAAAGCTGATAGAGAGAATAACCTTCCCATAAACTATCAGAATCATGGATTAAAAAATCTCCTTCTTCTAAATCAAGAGTCATAGTATCGGGTGTGTAGGTTTGTAATTTAAGGGCATGGGCACCCGCTTTGGCTGCAGCTTCAATAATTTCTAAAGCTCTATCCAAAGAGTGATTATGATTGCCAGACATCTCTGCTATGATTAAAGGTGGTTGATCTGGGCCAATAACCCTATTATCAATGACGATATTCTCCATTTTTATATCCTCTCCATTCCACAAGCAGTTCTTCTCTTTTACTTAGCCAAGTTGGTTTAAACAAGGCCATTAAGACTACATCTACACAGCGATTATTTTTATATATTTGTTCTTTAAGTCGGCCTTCTTCGTTGAAACCCAATTTTTGATGAAACGCATAACTGCGTCTGTTAAAGTCTAGAACCTCGGAACATACTTTGCGTAAATCAAGCGCTTTAAAAACATGATCTAAAGACAGTAAAGCCATAATCTGTCCGGAACCTCTGGGGGCACCCAATTCGCCGATGTAGAAACCCCAGGAACATCTTCTACTTTCAGAATCAATGTCTGTGAAGTTAACAAAACCTATAGGCTGTTTTTGATAGACAAGCAGGAAAGCAACGGTACGATCATCGTTTCGAGCCTGTTCAAACCAAAGAGCGTGTTCTTCTTCTGTAATCATATGATCGGTATTCATATTTTCGTGGATATGATCCGAATTACGCCAGCGGAATATCAAATCTTTATGCATTGCAGAAAGGGGAATGAGGTTATATTCGCCAAAGGACTGCATCTTGAACACTCCTAATTATCTTCTTAATTAAGTGAGGTCGCATCTAAAAGCTCCTTTCCAAATACTGGATCATCCTTCCATTTTAAAGGAACATGAGAATTCGTTTGAGCCAGATGAGGTTCGTCAATCAAATAACTATTTAGGGTTCTAAAGGATAAAGGCTGTTGCCTTATATCAAGATCGGAATAGATTCTTTGAAAAAGCGCTAGGTCGTCAAGTTCATCCAATGTTAAACGCCATGTTGGATTTCTGAACTCCCCCGGAAGCTTTACTTTCTGCACATTAAAAAGGTTAGGATTATTTACATAGTAAAAGGATAAATATTCAGTATGGGTTAAAGGTTTTGTCTGTCTGAGCAATCGGTGTAACGAAGAGACTGTATAAACATCACCAGCCGTTCCAGGTGCATGCTCAGCAGTTGGAATAGTTAAATCTGGACCATTCTCCAGGTGCTTTTGAATAAGGATTTCTAAGATCTCTGGTGATACAGCAGGGCAATCCCCCGTCACTCTCACTATAATATTTGCATCCGTCTCTTCAGCAACCTGAATCAGCCTAGAGGCAATGTTGTCAGGATCACCCCTGAGTATTTTGACTCTTCCATCCATTGAATATTGTTCAAGGGGATCATCTTCCGGTAAATATGATGTCGCTAAGACTATATGATTAATACTTGAGACTGCAAGGCAATTATGCAGACATCGCTCGATGGAAGCTAATCCGTAAATGGGAAGAAGAGCTTTCTTAGGCAAGCGAGTAGACTTAAGGCGGCAGACTACAGCAATAGTAATACGGGGTTTATCTAGATGCTTTAACTGAAGCGGTTGGCCTGCATGAAGATCTTCCTTGGATAAAAGAGGTGCTTCTAAAGCTAATTGCCAAGGAGTAAGAGCATTTTCTACCGGACAACGTTTATAAACTATACTATCTTCTGTTAGAATTTCTCCCTTAGGAATGTCTTTTTTAGCTATTACCCTCACAGAGTCTTTTAAATAATGCCGCTCCGTTTGCTTGACTTGGGTGGTTCCAATTAGTATTTCAGTTTCCCTTAGCTTAGTGACCATCCTTCGAAACTCGTCAGGCTCGAGTGCAGAATAATAGTCATAACCTTTTGTGGAACGGTCTATTGTAAGGTGTTTTTCGATAACGGTTGCCCCGGCTAATACTGCATACATTGGTAGATCGATTGCCAAGGGGGTAGAGCCGTCTTCATGGTCGGCATAACCAACAGGTAACTGATAACGGTTTTTTAGATAATTGATTCGTATTAGATTAGTGTCTTCAGTTTTTGTAGGATAGCCTTGAAAACCATGAATCAAGGTGGGGTTATTAAGATTATCAGTATTTATTCTATCAATAAAATGATCAAGTTCATTTTCATACCATCCGCCCACACCTAGGATAACAGGCTTTTTGAGAGAAAATATGCCTTGGACAATGCATTCAGATTGGATTACTGTTGAAGGTATTTTGTAACCATCAATCATATTGTTAAATCTATTAGCTAGTTCAAGACCCCAATCATCAAAGATATCAATCCATACTTCAAGCCCAGACTTTTTGGCAAGCAAGATGGTTTTATGCCAGACGGTTTCTGGGATAAATAAATCTTTATAGACTTGATAATAAGAATAATCAGAAGTAGCCAGATGATCATATTTATACCACTGAAACTTGATTCCATCCCCACCAGACTGTGCTGCTGCTCTTACCAATTCTTCCAGGATCCTGGGATCTCCCTGATGAGCGTGCGCAATTTCCGCAATGACTTTTACTCGTTGCATATATTAAACCTCTGCTTTGTTGATTATGATATTACTGATATATAATATGTCCTAGCTCAGTAATTTGACATTACAAATCATTTCAGTTGCAGGCTTGTCACAAAAAAATCTCTAAAAAATATAATGAAAAAAGAACAACAAATCATTAGAAGGAGTTGTCAATCTTGGACAAATACCGTACTGAACAGGAAGAGTTTTGGGCAGGAGAATTTGGTGATGAGTATATAAGAAGAAACCAGGAATTGGAAAACAATATTCCGCTTTTTGCCAAAATATTTTCTCATACAACCAACGTGAAAACAGTATTAGAATTCGGATCGAATATAGGTTTAAACCTTAAGGCGATTAGGATGCTCAAACCAGATTTAGAACTATCGGCAATCGAAATTAATGCTGCAGCCGTTAAAACTTTAAAAGAAATCTCTGGGGTAAGAATCTATCACCAATCTATTTTAGACTTTGAAGCAGATTACCAAAGAGATTTTGTATTCATAAAAGGAGTCCTTATCCACCTTAATCCAGAATGGTTGGGCAAAGTATATGAACTTCTTTATGCCAGCAGTAAAAAGTATATCTGTTTCGTAGAATACTATAACTCCGATCCAGTTGAAGTCTTATACCGTGGCCATGAAGGAAGATTATTCAAACGAGATTTTGCTGGAGAAATGATGACCAAATACCCAGATCTAAAGTTAGTTGAGTACGGATTCGTTTATCGAAGGGATAATAATTTTCCCCAAGATGATGTCACTTGGTTTTTACTCGAGAAATCAAACCAGAGTAATTAGAGTATAGTTTTTAGCACAAATAAACACCTGTTTCAGCGAAATCAACAGATTGTAGCTCACACAGGTGTTTATTATTTTTTTGTAATATCAATTATTAGTTATTCTTTTTACAGTTTCCAACAAGATGGGACTAGATAATTTCTGAGGATAGGCATACTGTATAAAATTTCTTCTTATCTTTTTACTATTATTATTTAAAATACTAATTTTTGCTTGTGAGTCAATTTGTTCTGCAAGTTGTTTAGGATCTGAGAAGATGAATTCATTAATATGGTCAAAAAAAGGAAAATGGACATCTGTTAACAGTAGCAAGGGCTTATCAAATAATACAGCTTCCATACCTCCAGTCGATAAGTTAGTTACTACAACATCAATATTGGCTAAGAAATCGTTTAGGACGACATCTTTTTGTGTTATTACCTTTATCGATTGATTTTTCTCAGCATATTTCTGATAGATTGCCATAGAATCGACGTCCCTATTTTTACGTAATTCAATGGGGTGAGGTTTGATAACAATCTCCAAATGTGTTTGGGTGACCAGAATATCTAGCAGTCTTTCCCAGAGTGGCGTAAAATACGGTTGAGTTAACAGCAGTACAGTTTTCTTTTGAGGATCTAATCCAAAAGATTTCTGAAATACATTCTTGGACATGTGTTTAACCGCAAAAATATCATCAAAACGTGGATGGCCGGTAATAGCGATACGTTCCTCGGGTAGACCCATCTCTAAATACCAAGTTTTCTCATAGTTACCAAATACGCCGACTATAGTAGCAAATGCGGGTACATATGCTTCGTCCCCGCCAAGCATACCGTGCTGTAAACAAATACTCGGTATTCCTCGCTTGGCTGCTATCAGTGTCAGTATTCTAGAGATCAAATCTTCCGTAGTACCTACTATTACGCAAGAAATATCATTTTTGTCAAAGTAGTTGTTTACCGCAGCTAATCCTTCAATCATATTAGGTAGTCTTTGCATAAATGTATCATAAAAAAATTTGTTGCCAAAAACTTGGTGATTCTTAATCTTATTAAATAATTTTTGCGTTTGGTTATAATAATAATTGAGTTCTTTATTAACACCCGGATTATATTTTTTTATACAGTGTACGGGTATACCGTGATGGTAATCTTTTTCCCAGCCTGCAAAGATAACCGTCTTATTAGGATCGAAATGTTTATAACTGTTAGGTGTAAATCGCAGATACGCGAAATTTAACAATATTTTTCCTTTTAAAGGTTTAGTGGAAAGAGGTTTTTCAAATTGCTCCAGCCATTTTTCAAATGCTGGTTGAGTTTGGGCAGCTGCCAAATTACTCTGGGTTAAGTGCTGCTTGAAATCAGGGGAATTCAATTGTTTTCTTACGCTAGCATCAAGGTATTGGTAAAAATTGGCTAATAAAGGTAGAGGAATATCACAATATTTTAAATCTTTAAACGCCTTAATAAAATCTAAAAAAAGCAACCAGTAGTTTTCGAGGTATTCCCTTGTCTGCATTCACCTATTCACCTCATTATTAATGTTTTTTTTATTACACCTTTAACAGTCCTTAAAACATTCTCTCTGTTAATTGCTCCCCTTTTTTTACTTCACATCTTAATATTCTATCTACAAGATTCCTTGCTTCTGATGGCGGAAGACCTGTACCTGGACGTTTATAGGCAAGGTCTTCCCATTGGAGTTTTCTACCTTTCTGTAAATTTTTTCTAGCAGTAACAGATCTTCTATTCAACATATAATTATTCTCTTCAACCGCGTACCTTCTTTTAATGGGATTGCCGAGTGCCTTCTCGATTATCCGAATATCAGCAATAAATTTGCATAACTGTTGAGGACTGATAGAAACTTTGTAATCAGGCCTAATAGCTGTTGGATCTAAACTAAAATGCTTTTCTATCACCTGGGCACCAAGGGCTGCTGCTGCCAGAGGAATAACAGATCCTTCTGTGTGGTCACAGAAACCAACTGGGCAGTTATAACCTTTTAACACTTCCATGGCCTTTAGATCTACTTCTTCAGGTTGAGTTGGGTATTTACTATTGGTATGATAAAGGACTATTTTTGTGCCACCTGCTTTTTTGATAACGTCTAGTGCAACTTCAATCTCTGAAATCAAAGCACTCCCTGTAGAAAGAAAAATTGGTAACCCAGTTCGCGCACAATCTGCTAAAAATGGATGACAAGTCAGATCACCACTTACGATCTTAATAAAGTCTGCACCCGCATCTACAATGAATTTAAGAGAAGCAGTATCCACAACACAAGCTGTTACTGCCATCCCACAATGATGAGCCTGTTTGAATAGTTCTGCAATCTGATAATCCGATAAGCGCCAACTATCCCATTCAAAACTGTAATTATGACGATCAATACTAATACTATTTATCTCGTCCCAAGCAATATGTTGGAACGTAACTGCATCTGCTTTACATCGTGCGGCTACATCTACCATTTCTTTAGCTTCAGTGAATGATCCAACATGGTTTACTCCAGCTTCAGCTATTATAAAGATTGGCATATCTTTACCTATAGGCCGTTTACAAATGCAAAATGAAACCATAATCCTATCCCCTTTGACTTCTGTTTAATAGTAGTGAGAATGCTTGTCTATTTATGATATGCTAAGATCTATAATTTGGTTTACATTGAGTGAGAAAATTAGAACAACCCATGGGACAATCCCCCATCAATAGCAAGGAAAGATCCAGTAATTGCGCTTGATGCTTCACTAGCCAGAAAGGATATAATATTGCCAAACTCTACAGGTTCGTTATATCTCTTCATTGGAAAATGTGCTGTATTCTTACTTTCCGCTTCATCTGTACTGTAACCCTCACGTCCGGCCATATCATTTAAAAGATTCAATGCCCGTTCAGTTCTAAAAGCTGCTGGACCAACAGAATTAACAGTAATATTATCAGCTGCGAGTTGCAAGGAGAGGGTTTTAGCAAGTGCGGTCAGCCCAGACCTATATACATTGGATAAGAGAAGCGTAACAGATGGTTCTTTGGCAGTAATAGAAGTATTAATAATAATGCGACCCCATTGCTGAGAGATCATTCCCGGAATAAGACGTTTGGTTAGATAAACAACGGGAAGTAATAAATCCTTATGAGCTTGAACAAAATCGTTAAGATTAAGCTCTTCTAAAGTACCCGGCTTGGGTCCTGGGCCGTTAGTAAACAAAATATCTATTACTCCGAATCTTTGCTGGCACTCATTGACTAAATTATTCAAATCTACTATTCGTGTAACGTCTGTTGGAATGGCTAATACTTCAGCCTCACTACGAATACTTTTAATCTCTTTTTCAGCCTTGTAAAGCCTTTCGCCTCTGCTGCATATTATTACGTTATGACCATCACGATATAAGGCTTTAGCTGTAGCTAAGCCAAGTCCTGAAGAACTTGCTAGGACTAGAGCAGTATTTTTTTCTTTCAAAATTCACCCTCCATTCTTTTGATATACTCATTCACGGCTTTTACAATTTTCATGAGAACCTATATGCTCAGAAATCCTTATACACCCTTGGCCATCAACGAATCTTCGGCCATTATTACTCATCTCCTGACGTTTCAGATAATCTTTACAAAGAGACTTAACACAACTTCTGATTTGCTCGTTAGTTATTACTTGGACATCCCCTAAAAAGAGTGATGTCCCAATCTCATTTTCATAAAGTATACTAGAATACTGGTTATCAGCAGTTTTGATAATTATATTTGGTAATCCCATATAGGCCATCTCGGCTAAAGTTCCGCCTCCTGCCGATATCCCTATATCAGCCCAGCTCATTAAAGCAGCTATGCTTTCTACATCTTGAAGCAGCAGAATCTGACTCTTATCTATGGTACTTCTCAAGCGGTCAGGACAGGCATAAGAAGGTCCGATCACTACACATATCTGTAAATATTTATCCAGTCCAATCAGACTCTCGATAACTTTCAATGTTGCTTGACGGGGGTCTGAGCCTCCCATTGTAACTAAAACTCTATTTCCTACCGATGATATCTCTTTTGAGTACATCCCAGCTCTTAAAAAATCCTGTCGTAAAGGGAAGTACTTAGGACCCAGTAATAATTGGGTATATGAAGCACGGTTAGAATAAATGTTCTTGTCAGCACCTAGACCGGGATTAACAATAATATCTGCACTATAATACTTTGATTGACCGTAATCATCGATTACCATTAAATTAAGATCATGTTCTTTTAAAATACTTTGGTATTTTTCGTCAAAAGCATAACCGTCTACTACTACCCAGTTTATCGAAAGTGCCCTCGCAATAATTGCCGTCAATTCAGCATCATCTTCCATGTTGGTAAAATCGTCGTAGAATCTGATAAGTTCCATATTCGTTTTTATTAATAATTCTTCCGATTTTACGGGTATTTTAAGGCAAAGAAAGTAGACTTCACTGCCCATATTCTTAAAAAATTGTGCTAAGGCAAAGCACCTCATAACATGGCCTATCCCGATATCTTCGGAAGCATCTGCCCGTATTAATATTTTCAACTTTCCGTCACGCACTCTTTATCCCCCTTTTTCCGGTAATAAGCGATCACTTTTCTAACCGCCTGGACAACATCATAAAGATCATGGTTAAGCATAGAGGGAAACAAAGGTAAGGTGATTACCTGCTCATAAATATTTTCTGCGTTGGGGCAAAGACCTTTTGGATAACCTAATTGTTGATAGTAAGGATGAAGATAAACGGGAAGGTAGTGAACATTAACGCCGATATTTTCTTTTTGAAGCGCTAAAAATATTTCCTTGCGATTAGCAGCCAGTCGCTCCAGTTTTAGACGAATCACATACAGATGCCAAGCAGAGAAGGCTCGTGGCCACTCTCGTGGATAAAATATCTCATTCATATCTGCAAAAGCTTGTGTATAAGCTTTTGCAAGATCACGCCTTCTCTGAATAAAGGTTTCCAGTTTTTTTATTTGGCTTGATCCTAGTGCAGCTTGAACATCTGTAATTCTGTAGTTATATCCTAAAGACTGCATTTCATAATACCAAGGGCCATGACAATTATTTAAAAGACATAATTCCTTCGTGATTCCGTGTGTTCTGAATTGTCTCAGCTTCTGATAATACTCTTCATTATTAGTAGTGATAACGCCACCTTCGCCAGTGGTGATGAGTTTTACAGGGTGAAAACTAAACATAGTCATATCGCTAATTGAGCCCACCGATTGGCCTTTATATTTTGAACCTAGGGCGTGAGCGGCATCTTCAATTACAATAAGATTATATTTTTGAGCTATTGAATTAATTGCATCTAGATCCGATGGTAAGCCAGCAAAATCCACGGGAATAATTGCCTTCGTCTTTTCGGTTATCAGTTCTTCAATGAAATAAGGGTTAATATTATAAGTCTCAGGATGGACATCGGCAAATACCGGTTTACCTCCTTGGTAAAGGACACAATTAGCACTTGCTGCAAAAGTAAAAGGGGAGGTGATTACTTCATCTCCCTGTCCAATCCCTCCAGCAAAACAAGCACCGTGTAAAGCCGCAGTGCCATTGGCAAAGGCAACAGCGTATTTAGCACCGACATAATCGGCTATACCTTTCTCGAAAGACTCAACAGCAGGTCCTGTGGTTAAATAATCTCCCCGCAAAACGTTGACGACCGCTTGAATATCGTCATCATCGAGATATTGTCTGCCATAAGGTAAATACTGATTTCGTACAGGATCTCCTCCATAAATGGCTAATGAATTATTGGTTTCCATGCTTGAGATACTCCTCTATTAACCAACTCTCAGTAATTCGAAGACCTTTTTCTAAGGATATTTTCGGCTCCCAGTTTAATAACTTCTTGGCCTTATCATAGTTGCATAATAATTTTTGGATTTCGCTTTGGGGATGAATATGGGGCGCATGTTGAATCCGTTTTTTATCTCTAACTATTAGATCAGCCAATACATTGATCGAGACATCCTGGCCAAGACCTGCATTGATAATCTGACCGTTAACTTGGTTAGAATAGCCTGCAGCTACCACAAAGCTGGCACAGTCCTCAGCATACAACAAGTCTCTAGTTTGAGTACCATTACCGAAGATTACTATTTTTTTACCTTCAAGTTTATTCTTAATGAATACAGCCACAACTCCGCCTTCCCCTCCCGATTTTTGGAAAGGTCCATAAGTGTTAAAAGGGCGGACGATGACTACCGGCAAGTTGTAAGCATAATAATAGGACATGACAATATTTTCTGCGGCAATCTTTGAGCCGGCGTATGGCGAAGCCGGTTTTGTAGCATGTTCTTCAGTTATCCCATGAGCATAATAAGCAGCATCATAAACCATGCACGTACTCATAAATATCATTTTAACTTTATACTCTCGGCACTTTTCCAAGACATTAAAAGTACCGATAGTGTCATTTTCAAAAACATTTTCAGGGTCATCGATACTATCTTGAACATTGATACTGGCTGCTAAGTGGAAACACAGGTCGAAGTCGTTTTTAAAAATACTATCTAAAATACCTATTTTTCTGATATCACCTATATTCAAATGCAGAGCCTGGCAATTGGCAAAGAATTCGTTAAGATTCTCAACCCTGCCATTGCTTAAATTGTCTAATACCCATACTTCGTGTTGGTCTTGGAGCAGTTTCTTAACAACCCATCTACCAATAAAGCCTGCTCCTCCGGTTACGAGGACTTTCAATTTGTTTGCCTCCTTTTATAATAAGTTTTGATCTAATATAAGTTGACGAACATTTTCGACATTGAGAGCTTTTTGATCTGCTGAACTGTAAGTTCCCGGGTTTGCGTTTTGAGCATTATTGTAAATAGTCCCTCTTCTGGAGGGGATAATAAACATATCAGGTAATTCCCAAGCAATCAGTGACTCGTCATAAGTCATCAATTCTTCATACATCTTCTCCCCAGGTCTTACCCCCATATCCAGCAGCTCTATTTGTTCGATACTAATTTTGTATTTATTACATGTTTCTTCGGTGATGACTTTTACTAAGTCTCCTAACACAATCACCGGCATTTTCAGAACAAATATTTCGCCGCCTTTAGCCTCTTTCATTGCTTTAATAGTTAATTTAGTTGCTTGGTCGACCGTCATCATAAATCGGCTCATGTTATGATTAGTAACTGTTATTTTATTCTCATTTAAAATCTGATTGATAAATAGTGGAATAACTGAACCGCGGGAACCGATAACATTTCCAAAACGGACGATGGAAAAATTAGTTTTACCAGGTCCTTTGCTGTGTTCTGAAGCAACAATCAAACGCTCAGCAGTCAGCTTTGTTGCCCCATACGTATTGGTTGGGGAGATAGCCTTATCCGAACTAGTGAAGGTTACTTTTTTTACTTTTTGTCTGCTTGCCGCCTTGATTACGTTATAAGAACCAACAATGTTTGTTAATACGGCTTCATAGGGGTTGTATTCACATGCAGGTACATGTTTTAAGGCAGCAGCATGAAAAACATAATCGATGTCTTCCATGGCCATAAGGAGTCGGTCATAGTCTCTGACGTCACCGAGTAGATACCTGATATCTTCTCTTATTCCTAACTCATTTTGCAGCAGAAACTGCTTATATTCATCCCTACTCAGGACTCTTACAACTTGGGGCTGCTCCTCTAAAACATGTTGTAAGAGACTTTTGCCAATAGTGCCCGTACCTCCTATGATTAATACCTTTTTATCTCTAAAAAACATTTTTGCCCCCTCAATATTTTAGTGGTTGTATCTTAGTCCATTACTTGTACGTGATTCATTATATGAAGGAGACAAGCTTAATGCTTGTCACCTTTTAATAAAACTTATCTATTTTCTTTTTACTCTATTTTAGGGTTAAGCTATTTATCTCTTCGAGTAAACGAGGACCAGCTAATTTATAAGGGTAAGCATAAGCTAAAAATTCTTCTCTCTTATTCTTAGCAAGCATCTGAAATCTTTTGTTATCTATAAAATTTGATATCAGCGAAGATAAATCAGCTGGATTGGAACGCGTAAAATCCTTTAATTTATGGTAATAATCTATATCTCCATTACTGAGAATAAAAAGAGGTTTGTTAAATAGCATTGTCTCCAATCCCACCGTAGAATAATTGCAGACGGTAAAATCAATATTAGATAGAAGATCATACAAGCTGACTCCTTGTTTTGGGTTAAAGAGTCTTATTGAAGGATATTTGCGGGCAAAGTATTCATAACTGTCCATTGACTTTTGGGTATTGATTGTCCGCCTTGACGTCTCCCAAGGATGAGGTTTAATTATGATTTGGCTGTCGGAGTTTTTAACTAAGATTTCTATAAATTCATTCCAGAGGGAGTCATAATTAGGTTGGGTTGCCAATAAAATTATTTTTTTAGATGAATCTAAATTATATCTATTTTGAAACTTTTTCTTAGACATATGATTCTGGGTAGATATATCGTCGTAGCGAGGATGGCCGATGATGGCAATACAATCTTCTGACAAGCCTTTATTCAGATACCAATCTCTTTCAAACTTACCATAACATGCTACTTTAGTAGTAAAAACAGGAACAAAAGCCTCCGGGCCTCCCAGCAGGCCATGTTGCATACAAATACTAGGAATCCCTTTTCCGGCAGCTACCATTGCCAGAACCCGGCTATTTAAATCCTCAGTTGTTCCCACAACAACACAGGAACAATCCTCTTGATCAAAATATTTTTTTGCGGAAGCAATCGTTTCTATCATTACTGGTATTTGGGTGATAAAACAGTTAATAAAATGTTGATTACCAAATACAGGATGAGAGGAAAAAAATGAGAATATTTTTTTTGTACGCTCGACAAGATTTTTTATCCCTGAAGTAACTTCAACCTTGTAATCTTTAATACAATGGACTGGTATTCCCTGATAACTCTCTTTTCTAAAACGGGCAAAAATGATTGTTTGCTGTGGAGAGAAGTATTGAGTGTAATTATTTAATGAAAAACGAAGATAATCAAAATTCAATAATAATTTACCTTTGTTAAGCCCAAGTAGAACAGGACGCTTTAAAGGCTTAAGCCATTGTTCGAATTTTGGTTGGATCTCCTTATCTTTTGAGATTCTGGTCTGCAGATGTTTCCTAAAACCGGGGTCCATCATAGTTTCTTTAATCTCGGGATCTAGATATTGATAGAAATTAGCTAGTATTGGTAAAGGTATGCCCTGATAGGTTATTTCAGAAAAAGTATCAATAAAATCCAAGAATAGAGCCCAGTAATTATTAAGGTATATTTCCCTTTTCATATCCTACATTCTTCTCCACCTCGTAAACGTCTAAGATATTCTCTTAATTCTTTGCAAGTCCTTTGATCGGGTAACAATCTGAGCAGAGGGCTTTTTTCTTGACACTTCAACTGAGCATGTAGAGACTTCTCAGTAATATAATTGTCATCAAGCACCTCTTCAAGAGGAACGAAATGCCAATAGTGGCACAATCTCCAAAAGAACCTCGCGTCCCCTATGAAATAATAATGAGGGTCTTCATCCCAATAAGAGCCCCATCGTCTATAAATAATCGGTAAGATATCTGCCCTATGCATAACCGAACAATGGTCTACTTGGCATGAAGCCATTTGAGTAGTTGATCTGGCTAGTCTGTGCATGGTTCTTTTGAACTTGCCTTCCTCATTCAAAAGTATCACTCTTGATGAAGAATAAAGAACTTTGATTTCTGGGTGTGTATCTAGAACCCTCACCATCTTCTCTAATCGTTGAGGTCGATACACGTTATCATCGGTTGCATAAGAGATATATTTTCCTTCACACATCTTCAGAGCCTGATTGATAAGAACAGCATAACGAATTTTTTCCGCTCTTTCTGAGAGGCATGTTATGCTGCTACGAAAATATCTAATTCTCTCATCCTTTAGATAGGGAATGATGACTCTCTGCGTTTCTTCATCAGAGTTATCATCCATTATAAAGAGTTCAAACTCTTTATAGGTTTGATTCAATATGCCTTCGATAGATTTGCCTACATACTCTGGTTTATTATAACTGGTTAGAATAACCGATACTTTTTGCATTCCTATTACCTCTTCATACTTCTTTTTTACTTATCTTATGAAACAAGCTTGCAGGATGTTAGAACCAGTCAAATGTTTTTCTTATAAAAACCATCACAACCTTAATTTAACAATAATATTATATAAAAAACAGATACAAGCATTATTAAGTAAAGAGGTGATAAGAGGTTGAAAGGTTTAGTCTTAGCTGGAGGTAATGGTCTCCGTATGAGGCCGTTCTCAAAATATACGGCGAAACAGCTTCTGCCGGTTTTGAATAAATCTGTTCTTTTTCATAATATCGATCTACTCCTCTCAGCAGGTATAAAAGATATCGCCATTGTGGTAGGACCTATGAAAGAACATGTATTGACCGAAATAAGAAACTCAATCTATCCAGAGATAGCCAATATCAACTTTATCGACCAACCAGAACCTCAGGGGCTGGCCCATGCCGTGCTTTCGAGTAGGACGCTCTTAGAAGATGATGATTTCGTTATGTTATTAGGTGATAACCTGTTTACAGTGAATCTGCAAAAGGTTATTTCCTCATATGAGACCAACAGTCCAGAATCATTGATTGCTCTGACCCAGGTGTCAGAACCGTCTCGGTATGGAATAGCGGTTGTGGAAGAAGATAAGATTACCTGCGTACAGGAAAAGCCCAAAGTACCTCTCAGTAATTGGGCTTTGGCAGGGTTATATATTTTCAGACCCACCATCCATGAGATTATAGGCAAGCTTCAACCATCAGAACGGGAAGAATATGAGATTACAGATGCTATCCAACAACAAATCTATGAAGGTCAAAAGGTTAAACCTTGGTTTTTAGAAGATTATTGGCGAGATATAGGCACATTACAAGACCTTTTGCAAACAAATATCGATCTTTTGAAAATAAATAGCCAAACTAAAAACAATGAGGTTTGCGACCACAGGATGATTTTCTCTACTGTTAGACCCCCTGTTTTAATTCATAAAACAGCAGTTGTTCTAAATTCTGTTATTGGTCCCAATGTGATTATAGATCGTAATGCCTTTGTCAAGAATTCTCGGATTGAGAATTCATTGGTGCTCGAAAATAGTGTGGTTGAGAATCAGACCCGAAAAAAAATAATCTTCAGTCCCTGGGGAGATGAGGAGGTAAGACTTAATGATTAAAGGTGTTAAAGTTAAAAAATTAAAAGTAATACCAGATGAACGGGGGCGTCTGCTTGAGATATTACGCTGTGATGATGAACTCTATATAAATTTCGGACAGGTGTATATGACATCTTGTTATCCTCAAGTGGTTAAGGGTTGGCATTATCATAGATTACAGACAGATAATATGTGTGTAGTCAAAGGCATGACAAAAATCGTCCTTTATGATCGAAGGGAGAAATCGGAGACCAAAGGAGAAATCAATGAATTTTTTCTGGGGGAGCATAATCCCATGGTTTTGCATATCCCTCCAGAGATAGCCCACGGAATAAAAGCTATAGGCACAGAAGAAGCACTTGTGATTAACATCCCCGACTACCCTTATAATTATAAAAATCCTGATGACTATCGAATTTCACCTCATTCTGAGCATATTCCCTATGATTGGGGAAGAAAAGATGGCTAGATATTTAGTAACAGGAGGAGCAGGATTTATCGGCAGTAACTTCCTATCGCTATTGCTGAACAGTAATTATTCTGAAGTTATTTGTATAGATAAATTCAATTATGCTGGATCAGAGGTTAACTTGCACCACTTTAGAGACAAACCAAACTTTACAGTAATAAAAGGTGATATCTGTAAGCCAGAGGATCTTGCTATAATTTGGCAACAACCTTTCGATTATATAATCAACTTTGCAGCCGAAAGTCATGTGGACAGGAGCATCAGGACACCAAATATTTTTTTTGAAAACAATGTTCTCGGTACACTGAATCTGATGAATAAGTGTTTGGAGTATCCTCCAAAACTTTTTATTCAAATATCCACAGATGAAGTATACGGATCTATCCCGATACCCTATAAAGCGGATGAGGAGAGTCCTTTAGCCCCGAGCAACCCTTATGCTGCGAGTAAAGTGTCTGCTGACCTAGCGGTATTATCTTATCGCAAGACCTATAATCTCCCTGCAATCATAGTGAGATCTGTCAATAACTTTGGACCAAGACAATTTCCTGAAAAACTCATTCCCAAGGTTATAGTTCATGCCCTTGAGGATAAGAAGATTCCTGTTTATGGTGATGGTCAGGCGGTAAGAACGTGGATTTATGTTATGGATTTTTGCAAAGCTATTTTAGCTGTTCTAGATAAAGGAGAAATCGGTGAGATTTATAATATAGGGTCTTCTAACGAAATGACCAATCTTGAATTGGTGAGGAGGATCGTGACTCACTTAGGTAAAGATGAAAGCTTGATAAGATTTGTTGATGACCGCCCTGGTCACGATTTGCGTTACGCCTTAGACTTCTCAAAAGCACGTAAACAACTGAACTGGAGTGAACAATATCCTTTTGATTTGGCTTTGGACAATACAATCTCTTGGTATAAGTGTTATTTTGAGCATTACGCAACAAAATTAGCGACAATGTTGTAAAAGCAAGGGGATGGACATTGACTAAACCGCCTGATGATGATCAGGCGGTTTTAACTATAGTACAATTTGGATTGATTAGATTTAGGCTGAAGATTCTTGAAAGGATGGAACAGCATAAATCATTGACTGGAAAGTATCGAATTTTAAATCCAGGTTGGCGAGCTTGAGTTCAGTATTTTTTTGTGGGAAACTGACAGAAACTTTTTTAACACAAATCATATCACTTCTTAGAGAGCGAACTGTCCCCTTAATGATAGTACCATCCAAGAACCTGATAGCCACATTTGTACCTACATCCAGATTACTGTATTTCTCAAAATCATTACTACTCATCATATCCCAATGCCTCATTTTCTAATTATTGGCATATGATATGCTTGTCAGATATATATTGACATGCAGTATTGAAAATAGGGACAATCTTAGCCCCGGTAGAATATGTTATATAAATGGACAAACAGAAAGATTAGTTAGAAGAGGGGAGATAGGATGAAAAGTCGTCCATATAAAACAATATTCATTATAACTCAGGTTTTTCTCAATCCAAGTGACAGATATGAATCAGGCTACCATCTAGGAGTGGATTTGGTGGGGCTGGAAGATAAAACTATTTATGCTATTCAGGACGGAAGAGTTGTAGAAGTGGGCTATAGTTCGGCCTTCGGTAAGACCGTGGTGATACAGCAAAAAGATGGACTATTTTGTCGGTATAGCCATCTGGAAACAATAAGTATAAAAAAAGGCCAAAGTGTGGTGGGTGGTAAAACTGTAATCGGGATGGAAGGGAAAACAGGTAATGTCATCGGAGGGACGGACCCGAGACACCTTGATTTAAGGATTTCACAGAAACCTTATTATACCAACGATTTAGCTGATTATATGGACCCAAGTAAATATCTGGGATTCCCTAATAAACTAAATTATATTATTAATCCGGGAGGTTCACTAATGACTATAAAGAATGTGATACTTTGTAAATCAGAAATAGATGTAAGGGCAGCTGGATATTTAGCTGACTATTTGAACTGTAAAATAATCGAACCTGATCTACTGCCACCTTCGGTGCTGGACCAAGTATTTGAAAATATCTATGTTGTAGGTTCTTCAGCTAAGCCTGTAACTAAAGCTGTAAATATCTATGGGAAGGATAGGTATGATACTTGTCGTAAAGTATTGGATATCATTAGCAATGGGTAGGAAAGAAGCAAGAAGGTAAAAATGTAAGAAGGTAAGAAACAAGTTCAGTATAGTGAAGTCTCTCCTAAAGCAGACTGGTAAAATGATTAATCTGCTGCTGGAAGGGGGCAAATCATTGAACCGAACTTGTTTCTTATATTTAGCTAAGAAAAGGGCTAGCGGATAGATCTAAACGGGTGAGCCAAAAATTTATTTCTTGGCAGCGGCAGGGCATAATTTTTACTCTCACTAAGGGGGTGAGACTGTACCCGGGAGCTACTGCACCAAGATAATAATAGCCTGCAGGAAGGAAGATGCTATATCTTCCGTGCAAACCGGTGTAGGTGTGTTCGACAGGGTTAAGATGGAGATCGAAGGCTTTAACACACGCTTTGATAAATGGTCTTACCCAACCGTGGACATAACCTGATGGCTTGGGGACAGGCTTCAAAGTAAGGTCGAAGCGTAATTCCTGACAAGGTTTAATAATAAATGGAGAAGTTTCACTCAAAAGATAGACATCATTTTGAATCATAATAGACCTACCTCTTCCGGTGTTTGTTTATTTACTATACACACCAATAGGACAAATTGTTACCAGAATCTCTAAAAGACAAACCTAATGGTGGACAAGTGAATATAATGAAATAGAAAGTTAGAAATGAGAATTTGTTTAAGGAGGATATCCATGAGTTTCTTTATTGATAAGTATTTGCTTAAAAAAAGTAAAACACAAGAACTACCTTCCGGAGGACAAGAAATACGGATTGATGTTCAATTAGAACAAAATCCTGATTTAAATACAGGAAGTCTTACGGGTACGGTAACCGATCCCGAAGGAGAAGTTGTTAGCGGAGCAGTAGTCAAAGTCCTTACCAAGGAATTTGATCCGATTGCTCATGCTGATACCAATGTGGAAGGTCAGTATTTAATCAGGAATCTGCAACCCGGTAGCTATAATGTTCTGGCTGTAGACGGAATCTATTTCCGTTCTGAAGTGAAGGGCGTATCTATCCCAGCCAAAAAACAAGTGACAGCAGATCTCAGCTTTCCAGAGCCTCCTTTTACCCCGCCCTTGGCAGTCATATGGGGGCGTGTATTGGATAGCAGTGACCAGCCTATAGAGAAAGCCGTTGTTAATGCTTATAGCTTGGAAGGTGATACAGAAACCATTTTTGCAGAGACGTTGACTAATGCTTCGGGTCAATACTTTGTAAATGGTTTACCTGATGGAGAGTATGTATTCAGAGCAGTAGCACAGGGATATAAGGTTTCCTCAGACCAGTTTATTACCGTTGAGAATGGTGATAACCTAGAAAGTGATTTCGTCCTTGCGATTCACCCTCAAGAGAACAAAGGTACAGTCAACGGAATCATAACTGACAATAAAGGGCAACCCATATCAGCATTGGTTTTTGTTGGCTTATACAGTCTTGATGAACAGGATCGAGAAACACTGGTAAATGTCACCAAGACTAATGAAAATGGCTTGTATCTTTTTGGAAACGTTGAACCGGGCAGCTACCTTGTAAAAGCTAAAGCCACCGAAATAGTTTAATAAGGCACTCAATAAAACAAAAGGAGGGAGCGACAGCTCCCTTTAAAAATGAAAAAAGGATTTCCTAACGTGTTTTTCTTCAACATTCTATTGTTCGTATCACAAAATCATTGTGGGAGGAGTGGATCCTCCGTCAGGAGTTCTTTGTCAACTTTTTTGTACAAAGCTGTAGCAATTGACAACTTATACCATATTATGAATTAGAGTATCCTATAGCTTAATTATTAAAGGGAGTGATTTATTAAATGGCTAATCAAGTATGCCCAGGACCATGTCCGCCGGAAGGTTGCCCTCCTCCAACCCAAATTGATTGCATAGTGGTTGAGAAAGTATATGACAGTTGTTTTCAGGTAGACGACAGAACGAGAATGGTAACTGTTACTACAGATGACGGTGGTCAATGGCCTACCGGGGTTTTCACAGTAGGCCAGATTGTAACTTGTGGGTTAACTGTCGGTGCGGAAATTTCTTGTACAGAAATATCAAGAGTGCCAGCAGACGATGGATTTGTTACTGTTACTATTATGGTATCAGTCCCAATGACGTTGACAAATCCTAACGATGCTACAGAAACCACAGATAGGGTGTTTAACTTTACTAAAACAGCTACGTTATGTTGTCCTCCAGGAGTAGAACCTGATTGTTCAGAAAGTACGCTTATGGTTTGCAACTGCGTAATTACTCAGGTTGATGACGTAGATGAAACTGTTGAAGTAACATGTGACGTCCAAGTATGCTTAGTAATGAGATGCATTTTAACTGTACAATTATTAGTTCCTTCTTATGGATTCTGTGTACCTGCCCCTTGTGTTACTTTACCTGGAATATGCCCGCCTTCGCCACCACAACAGTGTAATTAATAA
Source organism: Gracilibacter sp. (assembly GCA_024637055.1). Taxonomy (GTDB): domain Bacteria; phylum Bacillota; class Desulfitobacteriia; order Desulfitobacteriales; family Syntrophobotulaceae; genus Gracilibacter. The sequence goes on from JAGXFZ010000109.1 coordinate 27,702, forward strand.
TCCAATTAAAAAAGGGCTGTTGCACAATAAACCAACTTAGTTGGTCGGTGCAGCAGCTCCTTCTTTAAATGTCAGAACTTCTCTGCTCTAAGGTTCGCTATGTAATGCACAAATATACTAAAATCTTTAATATAAAAGCTAGTAAAAGGGAGTATCGCTAGCTACTTAAAAAGTAGTTTTGCGACACCCCCTGTTTTAATTCATTTTTCATTTTTCCAAAATTCTTTTAAGATCTTTAAAGCTTTGGAATGAAGTCCTATCCCTAATTCTGGTTTCTTCTCCTATCCCAAACTGCTGATCTTGATTTTCTACTTTTTCTTCCTTGGCAGCAGTCATAGGTCTATGGAAAGTACTTTTGGTAATTAGTTGGGTTGGGACTATATTTTTATTCAAGTAGTCTTCTAAATACTTACCGTAATGACGCCTTTTTGAATTTGGTTTTGCTTTACTTAAGCTATTTGTATGTGATGACGTAGGCTTCTTTTTAGATTTAGTAAGACATTTGGCTAACTCATCAAGCTCAGAGCGACTTTGCTTGACCCCGTAAAGATCGATGATATTATCAAGCACACTACTAGCGATATCATTTAAGGAAAGTTCTGAGATTAGTGGATTATTAAACTCTATCAGAGTGGCCGGAACTTGGGAGTAGACAATTTTACTATACTTATAAGCAGTCAGGTGTTTCCATACAGAAGCGGTGTCATAAGATAAGTCTTGGCTATTCTTATCGAGATGTGTGGATAATCCATCGATGAAGTTAAGGCTTTCTCCTTTAGACCTTAGGGAGAAATAAAAGCTCATGTCTTTATTGTCAGTGGGCATGTCACTCTGGGTAAAAGCAATTGTGATTAGAGCATTTTCAGCAGGGAAAAGCTCCGGACGGGTTTGAGAATCGGTGTCTAAAACAATCGATGCGCCATACCGGGCAATATTTAACCTTAAATTATTTATAAAACGATTAAGCACCGAGTTATTGGCTAGATTTTTTATCACGAAAGTAGTATTTAAAAGTTCAGGGAGTAGCTGCCAAGAGGTCTCGTCAATCTGCAGATACCTTAAACTCTTACTATCACAAGCCTTTAATAGTTTGTTTAACTCAGAATCTTTTAAAGTATCAAGAATCTCATCATGTAGGTACAAAATAGGCATAATTTTTCCTCTCTTTCCAAGAGATAATACTATTTTATCTTATGCACTATATTTGTGTGTGTGTGTGAGAAATAACGCTTTTATCGAATTATAAGCTTTGTTTTTTACGGGACTTGAAGGAAGGATCTTCATAAACTACCTTGCTATTACGTACTAGCCTAGAAATGTCGGTAAGACTTAGAACTAAAGGATACTGTAGGTTTTGACCATGGACCTGTTTGAGGCATATAAATGATGTTGGAGAGTGATTGATAGAATTAATATCACTTAAAATTAGTGGGGTAAATAGAGTTGATTTTTGAGCACTAGTCCATTCCTTACCGCGATTAAAAGAAAAAATATAGTAAAAAAAACGATAACATGAAGCAAGCAAAATAATAACACTCTTATCAATAAGTAGATGGTAAGAAGTGATTTTACCTAAATCAAGAGAGTCGTACTGGTTTAGACGACTTTCATTTGTATTTAAATCAGTTGTTATTATCCGTATTCTCTTTTCACTAGCCCTCTCCTGCATAACCATTATTAACAGACCATCTACAACCCATTGTTTAAGGATTTTATAGTCATAATCTTCTATCAAAGTATAGTAAGATTGGAGCTTGCCCGTCAAGCGGGACACTACATTAGCTGTCACCGTGCCTCCTTCTGAGTCAACCAAGTACAATAATACGTTAGAGTTATCAACCGAAAAGTAAAGAGGCGAGATTGAGTCAGATTTAGGAATGAAGAGGTTGGAGACAGTATATTGCCCTTCATCCCAGATCAAGAGATTGAAATTGCAAGATTCCTTAACTAGAATATAAAGGCGATTGCAGGAGTCTACGTAAGTAATCAATTGATCCCACTTGCTGAAGGGGAGGATGCTTTTTCGCCATACTTGGTTATCCCATATTAGATGAAAAGCTTGTAAAGAAATATCTATAATAAAGAGATGTATCTGGTTATTATTGTCTATTATTCTTGAGACTTTTACCATGTTTTCGATATTTATTTGTTTGGATATAAGTCCGTATGTAAGATTAGAGCCACTACTATCGAAAACCCATAGGTCTTCTGAAGGTGTAAAAAGATTTGCGTGCAAGAAATCACCCCATTATTTACACAAAAGCATTTGTTTGTGTATTACTATTATGATGATTAAGGCAATAGAACAAAACAGAGCAGTTACTTCCAGCTTACATAGGCATTAATAAGCTTATGTAAATGTAAAATAATGTAATTAAAATGTCCATTACTGAGTAACTTAATAATTTGGCTTTTAATAGAATACATAAAGAATACTTGGATAACAGTTTGGAGGAGAGTCTGATGCAACCAAAAAAAGTACGTGTTTGGATAGATGCTAGAAAAGAGAAGATTAAAGCGGGAGAAATTAAAGAGCTTAAATACGAAATAGAAGATCTACAGAATCAGAACTTACTTCAACGTATTTATCAAGCTATTGGACATTGTGTAATAAGTCTTGCTATAGATGACAACAAATTGCTAGTCACCTATGAGACGAATAAGGTTAGCCCTTCTTTTATCGATTTTATATTGGCGCAAAGAAGTATAGATTTTAGAAGGAATGACTAAATTGAAAGGAGTTATAAAAATGAGTTGGTACGAAAAAAAAATGAATACTATTAAAGAAGATCAAGAGCAAAGCATGAATAGCTCATTTGGAAAGAGAAACAGCTTCAATATTGAATCAGTTGTTTTCATTATAACCAATATGCAATCTGATGAAGATTTCTCAAAAATCAAGGGGGAATTCTTGAAAGTTGACGGGGTCCAAGAAGTAAAAAGACATCCTACCAAAAAAATTGAAGTGTTGTATGACAACCAGAAAATAAGATTAGAACACCTGACAGTTGCTTTAAGAAGCACTGGTTACAAATACCTTAACAGAGCATGCAGAAACTGCATGAAAAGATAAAATAGAAATACTGCCAATATCATTCTATTAAAAAACATGATACTGCATATTGCAGTATCATGTTTTTTAATATATAGTACTAATTGAAGATACGTTCAAAAGAAACCACTTTAGATTATAAAATTTAAACTAACAGGAGGCAAAGTTGAAAAAGAATAAGAAGTATTCTCCCCGACATGCACCTTCTTTTATCCTGCTTTTTCTTTCAAGAGGGCCGAATTATGGTGGTGCTATCTTAAGAATGATGGAAGAGGAAATTCCTTGTTTTTTAGGTGATAGTGCTATGGTATATAGAACACTTCAGCATCTTGAAGAAGAAGGTTTAGTTGTATCGAAGTGGGATATGCCAGATACCGGACGTCCAACCAAGAACTACCAGATGACGGAGCAAGGTTGGCAGAATTTATTCGAAGCTGAAGAAGATATAAGAAAAAGAACTGATAACCACCTGTTCTTCTTAAGCGAACTAGAGAAAGTTAAAAAAACAAAAAGTTAGTGAACTCGTCCAGCTAAAGAAAACGAAGGCTTATATTCTTTTGTTAGCTACCACTATATATAAATAATACATAAAGCAAGGTTCAATGTACGAGTATATGAAGCAAATACTTTAGAACATTAGTTGACCTAAAACTCATTGGTAGAGAAACAAGACCAGTAATGAGTGCTGAAGTTCGTCCTTTACTCGCAGGGGAAACTTCAGAGATTGTTATTGCCAATACTAAACGAGTTTATAAAGAAGCTTGGGCTTTGGCCTGAGAAAACAAAATTAAGTAAACAATATTTGAAAGACTATTGGTCTATTACATAGATCGATAGTCTTTTTTTCATCAATTTTGGTTATTAGGATAAGCTTTTTTATAATTCCCTGAAATTATTTTGAAATAAAAAAGGAGTTCTGATAAATATGAAGAAATAATTGAATAATTTACCATAAATAACAATAAACTGGAAGAGGTGGTAAAGATGAGTTTCACGAAAAAGTATAAATTATATATATTACTGGGTATATGCTTTTGGTGTAGCCAGTATTTTTATGCCTATGAACTAATTGCCTCACCCATAGAAAAAGAAAGAATCTCAGGTATTGATCGTTATCAGACTGCTACTGCAATATCTCAAAAAGGATGGAAGAGTTCAGACTATGCAATCCTCGTAAGAGGAGATGACTTTGCAGATGGTCTAATTGCCTTCCCTTTAGCACATAGATACTCAGCCCCAATTCTTATGACTCATCCTGACAAGATAGATAACATGACTATACAAGAGTTGGAAAGATTAGGTGTTAAGCATCTAATAATTATTGGAGGTTTTGGAGCAGTAAGCCAAAATGTCGAAGATATGATCAAAAGAGAAAGAACGATTACAATTGAAAGGATATACGGCGATAACCGCTACCAAACCTCTGCTAAAATTGCCGAAATGTTTAGTGCAGATGAAGTGGCTCTTGTCTCAGGGAAGAATTACTCTGATGCACTTTCCGTAGCAGTCATTGCTGCTATAAAAGGCATGCCTATCTTGCTAACTCCCAAAGAAAGCTTGCCTATAGAGGTTAACCACTATCTATCAGAAAGAGAAATCAGTAAGACCTACATAATTGGCGGTCTAGAGGTCATAAGTTCAGAGATGGATAACGATGTACCAAAACCGCTAAGGTTGGCTGGAAGTGATAAATTTGAAACTAACGCAATTATCTTGAATTTATTTGCAAGTGAATTGAGTTTTAATAGTATTTATGTAGTCGGAGGAGATGAAGAATTTACTGAGGCCCTTGTGGGAGGATTACTTGCCGCTCGGACATCTTCACCACTAGTATTCACAGATAGTAGCCATACATTAACAACTATTAACAATCTTCAAGATAAGTTAAGTGAAAATACTAGCATAATTGGAATAGGTAATGAGAAAGCCGTATCTTCCGATACCTTAGAAGCAATTGCATCGTACATTGCTGATTCTTTCGATAAAGAAGCCGATATCATTATCCGTTCCAATCGCAATCCTCCAAACGTGGTACGCAATAAAGTTAGCTTCGTAGGGTCAACTACAGCAGAGGGCTACTATAAAGAGGGGGATACAATAGTAATTACTGTAAACTTTGATGGAGATGTAGAGGTGACTGGAACACCTTCCATCTCTCTGGCATTGGGAGAATTCAATAGAGAGGCAGTCTATATTAGGGGGAGTGGGACATCAGTCCTTACTTTCGAATATAGGGTGCAGAAAGGAGACACAAGTACAGGGCTAGATTATGTAGGTACCGACTCCTTAAATCTAAATGGAGGTAAGATTAAGTCTGCAGGTACTAATAGAGATGTGGAATTTATTTTAGCAATACCAGGGGAATCTGGTTCCCTTAGTAAAGATCGGAAAATAATAATTGATACCACAGCACCTATGGCCCTCTACATATCCTTGCATAATTTAATACCTGCTAATGGGAAATTTACCCTAAGTGTAGAAGGGGGACCATTAACCGACTCATCCTGGCAAAACATCTTTGAACAGATAAAAGATAATACCGAGGCTGGTGAAAATTGGATTACAGGGATTATAAATAGCGACTTAACGATGGTAGTGGCAGATGATGGAGTCACGGCTACGATTATTAATACGAGCGGTCAGGAAGGTATTATAACGCAAGACTTTATAATTATGGCCCCTGAAATCACAGATAGGGCTAGAAATATAATGAGTGAAAATATGTTCATCAATTCATATATAGTAGGTGTGAAGGAAGTCGGGTCCAGCACAGCTAATGGTTATTATAAAGAAGGAGAAACCATAAACATTACAATACATTTCAGTGACGATGTCGATGTCATAGGAAATCCTCTTGTACACCTTGAAACAGGAGAGTCGAATCAGGACGCAATCTATACAGAAGGTAGTGGCACACCGGTCTTAAACTTTACATATACAGTTCAAGCAGGAGATACAAGTAGGGCGCTTGACTACCTAGGACGAGACTCGTTGGATCTTAACGGCGGTAGTATCAAGGCGATTGACGATAATGAGGATGTTTCACTCACTTTATCATTTCCAGGAGAGACAGGTTCATTAAGTGCTACCAAAAATATTATTATAGACACCATTGCTCCAAGTGCGATTAGCATTTCATCCCAGAACATTATTACCCCAGAGGGCAGTGTGGATTTATGCGTAGAAGGCGGACCTTTGCTGGAGACGTCTTGGCTAGGAATACTTAGCGAAATAAAATCCAATATTATCCTTGGCACTTGGATTAAAGGGATAGAGAAAAATCAATTATTAATCACCATAAATGGAGAAGGAGCTAGTGCTACCCTTCATAACAACAGCCCTACCACTGATGCCTTAATAGTCAGTGATTTTATAATCCCTGATTATAAGGTTGTTGATAGGGCTGGTAATGTTGCTATTAAACATATCCATATAGACGCTTCTGATGATTAAAATATGTGTCTTGAATGATAATTTCTTATCTATAAGCCTGAGCTAATTTTTCAAAAGCTGGAATAGAATTAACAACAGTCTCCATAGGTACACAGTATGAGATTCGGAAATATCCTGGGCATCCAAAGCCGCTTCCAGGAACGAGCAGGAGATTATAATCCAGAGCTTTCTTAACGAATGCTACATCATCTTCGATTAGGGCTTTGGGGAAGAGATAAAAAGCCCCTTGAGGGTTGACACATTCGAATCCTAACCGGATAAGGTTATCATATAGATAATCTCTTTTGGCTTTATAATCTTTTATATTAACTTTGGCTTCGAGAGCATCTCCCACTACCATTTGGAACAGCCCCGGAGCATTTACAAAACCAAGAGTTCGGTTGCAAAAACTTAACGCACTAACAAGTAGATTGACGTCTTCTATCTTACTGCTTGCTGCTATATACCCAATTCTTGCCCCAGCAAGACCTAAAGACTTGCTGAAAGAGTTAATTATTATAGTATTTTCAAAGATGGATAATATGCTTGGTACTTGAAATCCATCATAAACGATTTCTGCATATGGTTGGTCAGACAAAATATAGATGGTAGTGCCGAACTCAATTTCTTTACTTACTATTATTTCTCTTATTTGCTTTAGTTTTTCTTGGCTGTAAATAACCCCGGTAGGATTATTGGGGTTATTAATAATTAAGGCTTTGGTCTTTGGGGAAATAAGCTTTTTCAGAGCGTCTAAATCAGGTTCAAAAGTAGAAGTATCAGGAGATACGGGTACAGTTTTACCCCCATGATTATCTACATAGAAGTTATATTCCATGAAATAAGGAGCAAAGACGATAACCTCTTCTCCAGGGTTGAGGATTGATTTAAGAACAACATTTAGACCACCTGCTGCCCCTACTGTCATAACCACGTTATCTGCAGAAAGTTGTATATCACTTTCTTTTTGTAGAGCTTGTGCAATTTTTTCTCTAACTTCTGGATATCCCGCATTGTTCATATACCTATAAAGACCTTTTTGATCAATATGTTTTTTTAGAGAATTGAGTACTTCTTTTGGAGGTTCAGCATAAGGGTTTCCCAAGCTGAAATCATATACCTTATCAGCACCATGTATTGCAGCTAATTTTGCACCTTCTTCAAACATGGCCCGTATCCAGGAAGAACTTTGTAAATTATTCATTATCTTTTCTGAAAACATTGCGATACCCCTTTTCAATATACTTTGATATAACAGTATTTTAACTCATTTATTGTCGAGAAGGAAGTACTATAATGTCCTATCAAAAAACACTATACTGCATATTGCAGTATAGTGTTTTTTGAGGTATAGTAAAAGCATAAATATATAATTTAAATTAATTCAATAAGAAGAGGGAAGGAATTATCGTGAGCATAGGTGAAGAAAAAGCAATAACTGACCCATCACCACCAAATAAGGGCGAACCGAAGAAAGCTGCCACCCTGGTCACTGCCCATGTCTCTAATGATATTTATCCACATTTATATCCTGGACTTTTACCCATTATTCTCATGCCACAACTTGGGTTTAGTATAGCTGCAGCAGGTTTGATAAGTACAGTCATCGCTTTGACAACGCAATTGATGCAGCCTGTTATGGGCCTTTGGGCAGATCGCCTAGGAGGAAGGGCTTTTGTTGTAGGCGGACTACTTGTAGGCAGTATAATTGTGCCAATTACCTTAGGGTGGGCACCAACTTATTTCTTATTATTACTTGGTCTCCTCCTGGGGGGTATTGGTAATGCAGCCTTTCATCCTCATGCAGCAGCCCTAATGAGCGAAATGACCCGTAAATACAAAGGGTCAGGGATGAGCTTATTTATGCTGGGAGGGAACTTCGGGCGCCTATTAGCACCGCTTCTTGCTAGTTTCGCTCTTTATTTTGGTGGCAGACATGGTTTATTGGTTTTAGCTATACCTGGCCTGATTATGGCTGTAGTTATGTTCTTTAGCATGAATCCTCCTCCCACTCCGAAACATCGGGAGGGAAAGATCTTCACTGTAGATTTCTTTAAATCTATCAAACAGAGAGGCGGTCTAGTGCTCCTATCTATTGTAGGACTACGCTTTATGACCGTAATGTCTGTGGTCACTTTAGTACCCATAATGTGGGCGCAAGCCGGCATTGAATATGGTATATATAATCTTCTCCTAACAGTGGTATTTGCAGCTGGAATGATAGGGAATTTACTCGGAGGAACTCTTTCTGACTTTATGGGGCGTAAACCGATAATCATAGCTTCAGCTATTCTTTCAGCACTGGCGCTTATTCTCTTTATCAATTCCAGCAGTGTTATAGGGGGATTTGTCTTAATTGCATTATTAGGTGCTTCCTTATATTCTTCAGACCCAGTAATTATGCTATTCAGTCACCATATCTTTCCTGAAAATAAAGGGATGGCTTCAGGGATAACGGTTGGCTTGGGTGGTATGGTTGGTTCCTTAGGGGTTACTCTTACTGGTTTCATATCAGATATCTATTCTCCAGCAATTGGTTTATATGTTGCTGCAGGGGCGATGATAATGGTTATCCCGTTTGTATATAAACTTATTAAATGATTTAACCTTAGAGGATTATTAAAATCAGGGTTCTAGCATAAATATTGTAAGATACAATGTTATGTTTAAAATGGACTGAGAAAAGCTTTAGGAGGTAAAAAAATGAATTATACAATACCTGAGAAAATGAAAGCGTTGGTACTCTTCGGTAAAGATGACTTTCGTGTTATCAACGACAAACCCGTTCCTAAACCTGGTCATGGAGAAGTATTAGTAAAGGTAGAAGCTTGTGGTATCTGCGGTACAGATGTCAAGATTATCACTAAAGGAATGCCCAAAATGCCCCCTTATGGTGAGTTTACTCAAGGTCATGAATGGGCAGGCACAGTGGTTGCCCTTGGAGAGACAGTTGACGAGTTTAAGGTCGGTGACAGAGTAGCTATTGAAGCTCATAAGGGATGTGGTCGCTGCCAGAACTGTATAGAAGGATTGTACACCAGCTGCTTGAACTATGCTGAGAAAGGTCAGATAGCTTCCGGCATGACTCGGGATGGTGGTTTTGCTGAATATGCAGTTCACCATATTAACGCTATCTATAAGATCCCTGATAATGTAGACTTTGTTGAAGCTACCTATGTGACTACTTTAGGCTGTGCTCTCTGGGCACTTGATACTAGCGGTGGTTATATCGCTGGAGATACTGTCTTAATTACAGGCCCAGGTCCAATTGGTCTTTCCATGGTTCAAGCTTGTAAATCAGTTGGTGCCGAAAAAATTATTCTAGTGGGCACTAAGAACGACAGACTAGCTATTGGCAAGAGCGTTGGAGCCACCCATACCATCAATGTCAATGAAGTGGCAGATCCCTTAGCTGCAGTTATGGATATCACGGGTGGACGTGGTTGCGAAAGAACTTATGAATGTGCAGGCAACGATTCTTCCTTTGATCTCTGCTTGAGATCAACTATGCGTGGACATACCATGACATTAGTTTCTTTCTACAAGCAACCAGTTACTGCTGCATTTGACTACGCAGTGCTTAACGCTATTAGCGTTAAAACAGTTCGAGGAGAAGGCGGTAACAACTGTAAAAGAGCACTATCACTCATGAGCCAAGGTAAGATTGATACGAGTGGTATTCTAACCCATACATTCCCGCTTGATGAATTTGCCAAAGGCTATGATTATTTTGTCAATCGAAAAGATGGCGCAATGAAAGTTGTTATTAAGCCTTAGTTTGCATAACTAAATATTTACGTAAATGGGGCTGTAACTAAACACAGCCATAAGGTGTCTCAAAGTAAAATTTGAGGCATCTTTTTATTTGGGGTAATGTAGCCTTGCCCAGATACTCTGCTCGCACGTTTTCGCAGCTACGAACTGTAATCCTCGCTAACATGCCAAAACCTCTGGGCTTACTGCAAGTGAACCGTTGGCATGTCTTAACGCTACGAATTCCCGTTCGCTTAACGCTGCTGTCACTTGACGCTCGCATCCGTAATCTGTGCAAGTCTACATAATTTGAAGAAATCAGAAGGTATATGAAGAATTATGGAGTAAATTGTGGTATAATTACTCCTGAAAACCATGTAGTGCAACGCATAGCCCATAATATGAGAAAGATGGCAGTAATCATAGAATAAGAAGTTTCCTTATAAAAAATTATTAAGGGACGCAGCGAAACTAATGTTTCGTTACGTCCCCATTCTAGTTTATGAGCTTCTAGATAAAAGATTTTGTATATTTGTGCATTACTAGCGAACCTTCAGAGCAGAGAAGCGTCGAGAACGCAGCTGATACAGCGTTAAGCTGCACCGTGGTTAACATCAGGTATTACCCTGAGGTTTAGGTGCAGTAGCTGTATCAGCAAGTGAACAGCTTCGGCGCGTGGTGAGTGGGTAATGTACAAATATACAACGCATCTTTAACGAATAACAAAAAGCACATTGTATTATAGAAGCAGAAAAAGGTATTAAACATATATTCGGAGAAATAATACTAATATTTAAAATGTATTTATAAATTTCTAGATATAATTTAGTGTGAAATAACTAATTATCGCAAGTTATACTATATATTGTAAGGAAAGTGACTTTATGAACAATTCTCAACAACCAATTATTCTAGTTTCAGGCGCGACAGGATATGTCGGAGGAAGGCTTGTACCTATCCTGCTCGAACGCAACTATAAGGTTCGCTGCATGGTACGCGACACTTCAATTATTGAAGGTAGAGGATGGACTAACATAGAAATAGTCGGTGCTGATGTCCTTCAATATGAAACGCTACTATCTGCGATGGAGCATGTCTCTGTTGCCTACTACTTGGTTCATTCCATGGCTGGGGGTAAAGGTTTCCAGGAAAGAGACATGATTTCTGCCAGAAACTTTGGTAAAGCCGCTCGGGAAGCCGGGGTAAAGCGTATTATCTATCTCGGTGGATTGGGAGAGGATAATGAACACTTATCTGAACACTTAAAAAGTCGCCAACAGACAGGGGATTTTTTAAGAGAATGTGGAATTCCGGTTACCGAGTTCAGAGCAGCACAAATAATTGGTTCAGGGAGTGCCTCCTTCGAGTTAATACGGAATACCGTTGAACGGATACCTGTTCTAGTGACCTCTAAACTCGTTGGAACCCGTGCCCAACCTATTGCTATTAGAGACGTCTTAAGTTACCTGGCAGATTGTTTGGAGATACCAGAAACTGAAGGGTCAATCATAGAAATCGGAGGCAGTGAGATTCTAACTTATCGGGAGATGATGCTTAAGTATGCAGAAATACGTGGCATCAATAGAAAGATAGTAGAATTACCGTTCATGTCCACAACTATTTCAGCTCTCTTGGTAGGTTTAATAACGCCCATCCCTGCCAATATCGCTGGGCCTTTGATAGAGGGTCTGAAGAGTGAAGTTGTCGTAAATGATGATTCTGCGAGGAGACTATTTAACGTGATTCCTATTAGTTATGAACAAGCGGTAAGATTTGCTCTGGAAAGAATCGGGTCAGGTCAGGTATTAACAACCTGGCAGGATGCCTACTCTTCTCTCGGAGAGAAAATATCAGAACCGGTCAAGCTTACTAACGTTGAAGGAATGATTAAGGAAACAAGACAGATTAATATTTTCTCTGATATGACCACAGCGTTTAAAGTTATTACGTGCGGAAATGAAGGGTGGTTATTTGCTAACTATCTATGGCATGTAAGAGGCTTCTTCGACCAGCTCCTTGGGGGAGTAGGGATAAGAGGAGCACGGAGATGCCCAACCGAACTAAGGGTAGGAGATACGCTGGGCTTTTGGCGCGTTGAGGAAGTAATAACGAATAGTCGTCTTAGATTGCGCTCTGAAATGAAAATGAAAAGTAGAGCTTGGATGCAATTCGACCTTGAACAACTTGATGATACCAAGGTGCAAATTACTCAAACCGCTTTTTTTGAACCCAGAGGGCTAACAGGGTTAATGTACTGGTATCTACTTTATCCTATTCATAAAGCGGTCTTTAAAGGAATGCTTAAATCCTTGACTGAGCAGGTGCAAAAAACAAAGCATTACGGAAGTAACGAAAGATAATCCCAAATTGGAGATGTTTAATCAAATGAAAATACTAGTAGATGCTGATGCTTGCCCAGTCAAAGATATTATCGTGAAAACGGCCAAACAATTCCGTATTCCGGTGACTATGCTCACTGACACCTCACATGAATTGTATGATGGGTATAGTAATATTATCACTGTCGATAAGGCTAGAGACAGCGTAGATTATGCTCTGATGAAAATTTTGTCTCCTGAGGATATCGTAGTAACCCAAGATTTCGGCTTGGCTGCTATGGTACTAGGTAAAGGCGCCAAAGTACTTAATAACAATGGTCTTATATATACTGATCATAATATAGATAAACTTCTGTTTGAACGCTTTCTGGGACAGAAGGTTAGGCGTGGCGGTGGGAGAACAACTAATCATAAGAAACGTACCCGAGAAGATAATGAAAAATTCGAAGCAGCTTTATTATTAGTAATTAATAGTAATGATGAAGATATAAAATAAGAAGCCATAAAATTAGGAATTAAAGTTTGACTTATTTTTCATGGAGAAAATTATGAGTATAAGAGTAATCTATGGTCGGGCTGGTAGCGGCAAGACCCATTATTGTCTGAACGAAATCAAAGCAAGGCTTAGCGCTGGAAATAACCATCCGCTTGTCCTTCTTGTTCCTGAGCAATTTACCTTACAAGCCGAAAGAGATCTTATCAGGGTACTAGGAACCGGAGGAATTCTGGAAACAGAAGTTTTGAGTTTCCGGCGGCTGGCTTTTAGGGTATTTAATCAGGAAGGGGGCATCACTTATCCCCATATTCATCCAGCAGGCAAATGTATGATTATCTACAGGGTTCTAGATACCATTAAAAAAGACCTCAAGGTATTTGCAAAAGCGGCCGATCGTCAAGGTTTCGTCAATACCTTGGCTACGCTTATAAGTGAGTTTAAGAGATATAGTATCACACCTCTGGTCTTAGAAGAAGCAAGCAAAACAATAAAAGAAGATGATTTGCTTCAGGACAAGATGACGGAGCTTAGTGCCATTTATGCAGCGTATGAGCGAATTATCGATCAAAGATATAGGGATAGCGATGATGACCTTACCCTTGCATCGGACAAGCTTGTTAACTGCAACTTATACGACGGTGCAGAGATCTGGATAGATGGTTTTACCGGATTTACTCCCCAAGAATACAGAATAATCGCCAGATTGTTAACCAAAGCGCAACGGGTCAATATCAGCTTGTGTACAGACAGTCTAGAGTTTCGGGGAGAAGCAGAAGTTTTTTCTTCAATCAATAGAGCTTATCAAAGGCTAATGAGAACTGCCCAAGAAATAGGTTGCGAGATTGAGGAACCAATATTTTTGGGAGGAGAGCCCCTTTTTAGATTTAAGAACAGTCCTGAGCTTGCTCACCTTGAGCAGAAATTTTATGCATACCCACATAAACCATATAGTTCTCAAACCAAGGATATTTCATTGTTCTCCTCTATCAACATATTTACTGAAATAGAAGAGACTGCTAGGGATATTCTTAAGCTTTGTCGAGATAAAAATATGCGTTACCGGGATATCGCTGTAGTAACCAGAAATCTAGCTAGCTATGAAAGACTTATAGAAGTTATTTTCGCTGAGTACGAGATACCTTTTTTCATGGATAAAAAGGTAGATATTACTAACCAGCCTTTAGTTAGACTTATTTTATCCATGTTAGACATTTTTAAAGAAAACTGGTCTTATGAAGCAGTTTTCCGCTATCTAAAAACTGGTTTAACGGGACTAGATAGAGAGAGTATCGATAAACTGGAAAACTACGTTCTGGCTTGCGGTATTAGAGGTAGTCGTTGGACTAAGGAAGAGGATTGGACTATGAGTACCAACCTACTTCCAGATGAAAAAGAATTCGAGAAATTGGAGGGGACGCTGAGAGAGATAAACTCTATAAGGACAGCTGTCTCGAGTCCACTGTTGGAATTCCGTCAGAGAACCAAAGGCAGAAAAAAAGCCTCTGAGATATGCACCGCCCTTTATGATTTTCTCTGCTATATCGAGGTGCCTGCTAGGATAGAAGACCTTATAGAACAGTTCCGACGCAACGGTGAACTAAGCCTTGCTAATGAATATTCTCAAGTTTGGAATACAGTGATGGATGTCTTAGACCAGACCGTAGAGGTCATGGGTGATGATACCTTCGGGTTGGAGAAGTTTTCCGATATTCTGGAGGTCGGTTTAGGAGAATATAAAATAGGAATGATACCTGCTTCTCTGGATCAGGTGATGGTAGGGAGTGTGGAACGTTCCCGAAGCCATGAGCTAAAAGCCTTATATCTATTAGGGGTCAATGATGGCGTATTCCCTTCTTCTGATCTAGAAGAAGGTATACTTTCTGACTTAGACAGAGAATCGTTGAATCAGGCGGGGATCGAGCTAGCTGGTGATACACGAACGCAAGCTTTCGACGAACAATACTTGGTTTATAGAACATTGGCAACCGCAGGTAGTTATTTGCGCTTAAGCTGGCCAATAGGAGATCATGAAGGAAGAAGCATGAGGCCTTCCATCATCATATCTAGATTGAAGCGACTATTTTCTGAGATTACTGAAAACAGCAATATTCTTAAGACGAATGAATCTGAGATAGAACTCCTCTCAGGAAGATCACCAGCCTTTAGACAGATGGTATCTGAGATCCGTTCTAAAGCTGATGGTAGAGATATTCAGCCATTGTGGCAGGAAGTATATAGATGGTTCCTATCGCAAGAGAATTACCAGGATCTATGTCAGGCTGTCCGATCGGCTTTTGTATATAAAAATATCGCTCAGCCTATCAGCCAAGATAAGATGGGACTGCTTTATGGCTCTCCTACTTATGCCAGTGTCTCACGGTTAGAGAGCTACAAATCCTGTCCCTTCGCTTTCTATGTCCAATATGGTCTAGGTGCCAAAGAAAGAAAAGTATACCGTATGAATCCACCTGATATTGGAACCTTCATGCATAAAGTCATTGAAAAGTTTTCCTTTTACATTACAGAGCAGGATATTTCCTGGAGAGACTTGGATAAACAGTGGTGTAAAGAAAAAGTCTCTGATATTGTAGATGAGATGCTGACAATGATGCAGGGATCAGGACTAGCCGGCTCCCAAAGATATACAGCTCTAACCGTCAGGCTTAAGAGGGTTGTTACCAGAGCTGTTTGGCTTATTGCTGAGCATATCAGACGTAGCAACTTTGACCCGCTAGGTTATGAACTAGGATTTGGAGAAGGTGAACAATTCCCTCCCATTACTATAGAACTGGATTCTGGCGCCAAGATAAACCTTGTGGGGAGAATTGACAGGGTGGATGCCCTAGAGACAGAAGAAGGAACTTACCTTAGAATAGTTGACTATAAATCAGGTAGTAAGGATTTGAAACTTTCAGATGTATATTATGGTCTTCAGCTTCAGCTGTTAACTTACTTGGATGCCTTAAGGCAAAGCGGTGAAATGAACTTAACTACCCCTATTCTTCCAGGGGGTGTTCTCTACTTCCGTATCGATGATCCACTAATTAGAAAAAACACTAAGATTTCTGAAGAAGAAATAGAAGCAGCTATTATGAAACAGCTTAAAATGAAAGGCTTACTGCTGGCAGATGTTAAACTAATCCGAGATATGGATAACGCCCTTCAAGGGCCGTCTTCCATAATTCCCGCTACCATCAACAAAGATGATGTTCTAGGAAAGGCTTCTAAAGTTGCTTCCTTAACCCAGTTTAAGATGTTGCAGACTTATGTGAGTAAGCTACTGAAAGACTTATGTGAGGAGATTATGCAAGGTAATGTCTCTATTCAACCTTATAAGAAAAAAGGGACTACATCCTGTACATATTGCGATTATTCTGCAGTATGTCAGTTTGATCCTACCCTGAAAGAAAACAATTTTCATCCTCTCCATGATCAGAAAGATGAGGATGTCTGGAAATTGATAGCAGAGAACGGTGGTGAACAGTGATGGTAGAAACCAAATGGACAAATGAACAATGGGAAGCTATCACTGACAAGGATTGCAACCTGCTGGTAGCTGCAGCTGCCGGTGCTGGAAAGACGGCCGTTCTGGTCGAAAGGATAATTCAGAAGGTAACAGATACAAATGATCCGCTAGACATAGATAGACTTCTCATAGTGACCTTTACGAATGCAGCTGCTACTGAAATGAGAGAGAGAATAGCTAGGGCTATATCAGCTAAATTGGAAGATGATCCAGGTTCACAGAAGATTCAAAGACAACTGACCCTGTTAAATAAGGCAAGTATTACAACCATTCACTCTTTCTGTCTAGAAGTAATACGTAGCAATTTTCATTGTATCGATATTGATCCAGGATTTCGGATAACAGATCAAACCGAAGCTAGCTTAATGAAACTAGAAGTTTTAAGTGAGCTTTTTGAGGAACTCTATGAAGATGAGAATGAAAATAAGGATTTCTTTGAGCTCTTGGAATGCTATGGCGGTAATAAAGATGATCAAGCATTACAGAACATGGTCTTGAACCTCTATGACTTTATCCAGTCTAGCCCTCACCCTGAAAAATGGCTTCAAGGAATGACAGAATTGTTTAAGCCTTCAGAACAAGTTGATTTTAGTCAAACTCCATGGGGCGAAGTGTTGCTCAAGAGTATTGAAATTGAATTACAGGGGCTAAAGACATTAATGACAAAAGCAGTTGAAATCATTGAAGGAGAACCAGGTTTGGATAGATATCTAGCGGTATATGAAGAGGATTTGTATAATATCGAAGCCTTATTAAGAATTTGCTCTCAAGCAAGCAGTACGAAATGGGATAATCTCTTTGATAAGTTACAAGCCTTAAGTTTTAATCGATTACCGATAGCAGCTAAGGATATAGATAAGGACAAACAAGAAAACGTCAAATCTATTCGAGATAATGTCAAAAAGCGTCTTGGCGATATTAAAGAAAAATCAATCTCCTTAGGTTCTAAGGAGATATATGAGGATCTAGAAAATCTCTACCCACTCATGCAATGCCTAGCTGGGCTAGTTACAGATTTTAGTAATAAATATAAGGGTAAAAAGAGTAATAAATCCGTAGTAGACTTTAATGATTTGGAACATTTTTGTCTACAGATACTGACTGAACAGCGTGAGTATAATGAAAATAATGAGCAGACTGAGCAAGAGAAGGATATACCTTCTACAGTAGCAGTAGCCTATAGAGAACGATTTGCGGAGATTCTTGTGGATGAGTATCAGGACAGTAATATGGTTCAGGAACTCATTGTTAACTTAATTTCTAGGGAGAGAACTTCGAAACCTAACGTTTTCATGGTAGGCGACGTTAAACAAAGTATCTATAGATTCAGACAGGCTAAGCCAGAGCTGTTTCTTTTCAAGTATAATCAATATTCTGCAGACAAAGGTAGCCCTTTCAGAAAGATAATGCTTTTCAAGAACTTTCGTAGTCGCCCTGAAGTAGTGGAAGCGATCAATTTTATTTTCCACCAGATCATGTCAGAGAAAGTAGGGGAGCTGGATTATACAGATAGAGAAGCGCTAAACCCAGGAGCTGTATTTACAGAGAATACCAATGAAAACTATCTTGTTGGAGGAGCTCCGGAACTTCATCTAATCCAAACAGCATCAAGAGAAATAGTTTATGAACAAGAAACTGATATCGATGAACCTGAAACAGGAGATGATTCAGCTATCGACGAAGAGATGCTTGATAATATTCAATGCGAAGCACGGCTCGTAGCCAGAAGAATATCGGACCTTAAAAAAACCGATAATCAAGGTAAAGTCTTGGCAATTATCGATAAGGAGAGTAAAGAATACCGGGAGGTAGATTATCGAGATATCGTCATCCTCTTAAGAACCACAAAAAACTGGGCCGATATATTTAGGGAAGAACTGACTGCTCAAGGGATACCAGTCTTTGCCGATACAGGGACAGGTTTCTTCAAGACCTCTGAAGTGCAAGTAGTTTTATCTTTACTTCAAGTTATCGATAATCCGCTGCAGGACATCCCCTTGCTGGCCATACTTAGATCACCGATTGTCGCACTCACTATTGATCAACTGACAGAATTGCGCCTTATAAATCGTAGGGTTCCTATCTATGAGGCTTTACAAAAATTAGCGGAAGATTCAGGTCAGCTATCTTCTAAGGCAACAAGATTTTTAGAGAATCTTCAAAGATGGCGGGATATGTCGCTGTATATGTCTGTGGATAAGCTTCTCTGGCTGCTCTACATGGAAACAGGTTATTACGGGATTGTGGGAGCCTTGCCTGCAGGAGAGCAGCGTCAAGCTAACTTGAGGATTTTGTTTGAGCGGGCCAGACAGTTTGAGGAAACAAGTTATAAAGGATTATTTAACTTTATCAACTTTATCGACAAGCTTAAAAGTAACAGGGGTGACATGGGTAGTGCCAAAATTCTTGGCGAAAACGATAATGTGGTACGAATAATGAGCATCCATAAGAGTAAAGGTCTAGAGTTCCCAGTAGTTATACTTGCCGGTTGTGGAAAGAGATTTAACCTCCAGGATATGAATAAGAATATTTTATTTCATCAGGATCTTGGTTTGGGGCCAGATAGGGTAGACCACAGCCTAAGACTCTCTTATCCATCTATACCCAAACAGGCCATAAGGCAGAAGATCAAAGCGGAGACCTTATCAGAAGAAATGAGAATTCTTTATGTTGCTTTGACTAGAGCCAAAGAGAAGCTGATCATTACAGGAGCAGTTAACGATGTTCAAAAAGCACTGACAAAATGGGGCAAATGCTCTGAAACTGATGAGGATAAGCTCCCAGCATATGAAGTGCTAAATGGGTTAAGATATGTGGACTGGTTGGTTCCTGCCCTGTTACGACACAAGTGCTGTATCACCCTTCGTGAACATGCGGGCTTAACCAAAGAATCATCTGAATTTCTGCTAGATCATCCCTCGGTCTGGGATACGAAAATATGGAATAAAAGTGATATAGCTAATCCTCAATCCGTATCCGAACAAGACGAAAGCGGATTAATAGCGTGGTTGGATAGTTTAGGCGAGACAGAAATGAATAAGACAGAAGTAGATGAAGAAGTATTATTGGAAGTTGATAGAAGACTTGGTTGGGAATACCAGTTTACCAAGTTCTCTGAAGTACCTGCAAAACTGTCGGTGACCGAACTTAAAAGGCGTCTGGAAAAAGATTATGAAGAAGATATGGATATGCTTGGCGAATATTTACCTTCCTTGATTAAGAAACCTCTCTTCATGGAGGAAAAGAAAGGTTTAAGTGCGGCAGAAAAGGGGACTATCCTGCATTTTGTCATGCAGCATCTGAATTACAAGCAGCATGATCTTGAGTCTCAGATAGAAGACATGACTGCCAAAGATTTGTTGACCAGTCAGCAAGCAGAATGCGTAGAGGTAGATAAAATACAAAGATTTTTGGAATCTCCCTTAGGTAAGAGACTACTGGTTGCCGAGAAGGTTTATAGGGAAGTGCGGTTTAATATAGAGATACCTTGTAACGAAATCTACGAAGATATTGGTGAACTTGAATCCCAATATGAAACTGTCCTACTTCAAGGTATTATAGATTGTTACTTCGAAGAACCAGAAGGTCTGGTGCTAGTTGACTATAAGACGGATTACGTACCTGTAGGCGGAGCACAATCTTTAAGAGGGAAATATAAGACACAGATTGACTATTATGCCAAGGCTTTAGAAGTGCTCACCGGAAAGAAAGTCAACGGGAAGTTTATTTATCTGTTCTGGAATGGCGAAGTATTAGAATATTAATAGATTCTGAGTGGTATAAGTTCATATAATATGTTTTTATAAAAGATCTTTAAGTAATACTTTAATCTATTGTATTGAAAATATTGACGAATAATTGTAAAGTATATTATGATGGGACTAAGATATGACTCATTCTTCGTTAGGTGAGGCTCCTATATGGAGATAGGCTGCTGCCCAGAAACATCGAGAGATGCCAACGGGTTAACAAAAAAGATCGGCTTAAGGTCTTTATTAATGTAGCTGGATTTATCCTATGCCATATAGTGCTTAAGCTCAACACGTGGAGGGAAAAATAAAGGTTTAATACATTCATATTTAGATATTTGTATTAAGGTTTTTGCTTTAAACTCTTCTTTGTTGAAGAGTTTTTATATTTTTTTCCCACACAGGACACACTTAAGTAGACATAAGCTATACTATAATTTTTTGTAATCTTATAAGTAGGGGAGGTTTTAAGATGGTCTATCTGAATGAACATAATATCGCAAAGATATTAAAAGCTATCGACAATAATGAGATTCTTATCTGGCGTGAATTGTTTTTAGACCTTCACCCTACGGATCAGGTAAACTTATTCGAAATGCTTGACCCAGAACAGCGACAGATTATATACAAGAACCTGTCATCTGAAGAATTTGCGGAGATTTTTCAAGGACTTGAATTCAAAGAGCAAAAAGAGGTTCTCATAGAACTGGAGCATCCATATGCAGTAGACATGTTTAATAATATGTACTCCGATGATGCTGCGGATTTCTTAGGAGAGATAGATGATTTAACAGCCAAGAAATTCCTGGAGCACATGGATGATGAAGAGTCACAGGATATCCAGGAGTTGCTAGAGTATCCTGATGAGACCGCTGGTGCAATCATGACTACGGAATATGTGGCTGTCACAGCTAACGAGACCGTAGCTGAGGTACTTAAAAAGCTAAGACAAGAAGCTCCGGATGCGGAGACTATCTATTACTTATATGTCATCGATAATGAAGAAAAACTAGTCGGGGTAATCTCTCTTCGAGATCTTATCGTTGCTAACCTGGATGAACGTATCAAGGAGATAATGAACGTTAATACAATATCGGTGTCAGTCCTGAAAGACCAAGAGGAAGTAGCCAACGTTATCAAGGATTATAATTTCCTTGCTGTTCCCGTAGTAGATAGCCTTGGTGTTCTTGTGGGTATTGTCACCGTCGACGACGTCATGGATGTAATGGAAGACGAGACAACCGAAGACTTTGGAGATATGTCGGCAGTAAGAGGGGCGGTTGACCTTGATATGATTTCAAGCGAAGCTGCCAAACGAAGACTACCGTGGCTAATACTCTTGCTATTCATAGGCATGATTACGGCCGGAATAATAGGCTCGTTTGAAGCAACTCTAGGTAAGTTTACAATTTTAGCAGTATTTATTCCATTGATAACAGGTATGGGTGGTAATATAGGTACCCAATCTTTGGCAGTAGTAGTTCGAGGACTAGCACTGGAGAAATTTGATCGTAAAAGAGTAATAAGTCTGATTAAGCGTGAATTAGGAACAGGAGTAATAATTGGTCTCGGATGTGGTGTTCTTGTATCAATAATCTCTCAAGTAGTTACAGGTAGCCACCCAGTTCTAGGCTTCATAGTTGGTTTCTCTTTATTCTGTGTGCTAGTTGTTTCTACCTTGATAGGGACATTAGTACCACTAATAATTCATCACTTCAATTTGGATCCAGCAGTTGCTTCAGGACCTTTTATCACAACAATCAATGACATCGTTGGTTTGACCATATATTTTACCATTGCAACAATGTTACTTAACTACTTATAGCAAAGTTAGGGACGGTTCTTTACTTTACAAATCAAGTAAAGAACCGTCCCTAACTTTGCGTAACATTAACTTTGATTTTGTGGAGTAAGAATTAGTACCTAACATTAAACTAAAAAAGTACAGGGTTCTTCTGAGTGAGGAACCCTGTACTTTTGCAATATTTTAGTAATTTTCCACAACCAATTGGAAGTGAGCCTTAGGGTGATCACAAACAGGACATACATTTGGAGCCTCGGTACCTTTTGAGAGGTGTCCACAGTTTCTGCAATGCCATACTACAGGCTGTTCTTTTTTGAATACCTTACCTTCATTGAGGCTTTGAAGAAGTTTATTATATCTTTCTTCATGTTCCTTTTCTACCTTAGCTACACCATCTAACAATTTGGCAATATCGTCAAAACCTTCTTCTCTCGCTTCTTTAGCCATCCGGGCATACATATCTGTCCATTCCATGTTCTCACCAGCTGCTGCGTGAGCGAGGTTTTCCATGGTATTGCTTATTCCTTGAAGCTTTTTAAACCAGATTTTAGCATGTTCTTTTTCGTTATCCGCAGTTTCCTGGAATATTGCAGCTATCTGCTCATATCCTTCTTTCTTAGCAGCAGAAGCAAAGTAAGTATATTTGTTTCTGGCTTGGGATTCTCCAGCAAAAGCTTCCCATAAGTTCTTTTCTGTTTTAGTGCCCTTTAAGTCTTTCATATGACTCACTCCTTTGAATAATTATCACTTTAGTTATAATATAATTATACCAAAAATATGCATATTAAGAAACATGTAGAGCTATAAGGTAGGGCGTTTTTTAGTTTAGATATAAAGTTAGTAAAGTTAGGGACGATTCTTTGCTAAAATATTGTCTAAAAAATTAAAGGAAATGGGACTAACTCTAGGGAATACTTCAATTTAAGAATAATATACTTTTTGTAGAAGATTATTTAAGAATGATGAAGATTGATTGTATCATTAATTTTCGTGGGACAGGGTAATTAATTATGAAGATTGCAATACCGACTGGATTAGCTTTGGGAATCAATCCGTATTTTACTGGAATAACCATAGTGCTTTTATCGGTAGCCGCTCTAATATTGGTAGCCTATTTCGAAGAGAACTTGAAGTATGTACTGATTAGAAGCAATGTTCAGAAAAAGTTGGAAGATAAAAGTGGTAATATGTATAAGGTATGGGATAGGTATGGCGTAGTTGGATTGGGCTTAATATCTCCACTTCTTATGGGGGCTCCATTAGGTGCAGCAATTGGAATATCTTTAGGTATCTCACGTAACAGGCTGATTATCTGGATGACATTAGGTATAGTCATTTGGACAATACTTATTACATTATTTAGTATTATAGGTCTTGAGGAGATAGACGGAAGAATAGTCGATTATTGAGCATTAATTAATTATTGATTTTGGTGTTGTTAATACTATACCAAGGAAAGAAGGTATAGATATGAACCGACTTCTATCAGAAGATAAATTTTTAAGAGTATTGTTTGATACTATACCTTTGATTGCGTTGGTACTAGATAAAAACCTGATGGTGTCAGCTGTGAACAGAGCTACGGCAAGGTTTTATACCTATTTGTGCCTCATGCAAAAACATTCGTGATGATTCTGGCTACTGGAGTAGGTTAGAAAAATACATCGAGAAAAATTCTGAGATAGAATTCACTCATGACCTATGCCCTGACTGTATAGAAAAACTA
>JAGXFZ010000110.1 GCA_024637055.1 Gracilibacter sp.
AAGCCAAAAGAAAACTTATAGAGCAGATTG
Source organism: Gracilibacter sp. (assembly GCA_024637055.1). Lineage (GTDB taxonomy): Bacteria > Bacillota > Desulfitobacteriia > Desulfitobacteriales > Syntrophobotulaceae > Gracilibacter. The sequence goes on from JAGXFZ010000110.1 coordinate 31, forward strand.
AGTGGGTGGACGTCGTAATCGAGTTAGGAGATGCGCGTCTGCCTTTGAGTAGTCGGAATCCTCTTCTGGCGAAGTTGCTTGGTAAAAAACCTCGGGTTCTGTTACTCAATAAAGTGGATCTTGCTGATCAGATTCGCACAGAGAAATGGCTAACTGACTTATCTAAAGAAAGCCCTGTCTTGGCGATTAGTGCCATGACCAGTGCAGGGATTAAAAAGATTGTTCCATTATTGGAAGAAATAATTGCCGAAAAAATGGAGCGTCTTGCTGCTAAAGGAATACGTAACAGACCTACAAGGGCAATGGTTGTGGGAATACCCAATATAGGGAAGTCTTCTCTTATTAACCAGCTAACCGGTGGCGCTCAGGCCAAAACTGGTAATAAGCCGGGTGTAACCCGTGGCAATCAATGGATACGTATTAATAACAAAGTTGAACTCTTAGATACTCCAGGAATGCTCTGGCACAAATTTGATGATCCATTAGTTGGTCAAAAGCTTGCCGTTACCGGCGCTATCAAAGACGAAGTATTCGATCAGCAGGAATTAACAATTTGGCTTCTAGACTGGTTGAAACAGAATTATCCTCAGGACTTAGCAAAGTATTTTCAGCTATCTGAGGAAGAACTTGATTTAGAAGGAATTGGACGCAAAAGAGGTTGTCTGGTAAGTGGTGGCAGAGTAGATACCCATAAAGCTGCTCAGTTAGTATTAAAAGAATTCCGAAACGGTAAGATAGCTAAAGTGACCATGGATTAAAATTAGTTTGACAGGAATTCATATATTATAATTGGAATAGCGGAGGGTTCATATGCCGGAAGCTCCAGAAATGAACGAACTATTGCTTATCGAGAGAGCACTGTATGATGAGGGATATCTTCTTATTGCCGGGATTGATGAAGCTGGTCGTGGACCATTAGCGGGTCCAGTGATGGCTGCTGCTTGTATACTTCCAAGGGACTTCAATCTACCCGGACTAGATGATTCCAAAAAAATGTCTGAAAAAAAGAGAGTATTTCTCGCAACGAAGATAAAAGAACAGGCTTTAGCTTTTTCTTTAGGTGTTGCTACTCCGAAAGAGATAGATCTGATAAATATTCTCCAAGCTACTAAACTAGCAATGAAAAGGGCTTTCGATAATTTGACTATTACTTCGGACTTTGTTCTGATCGATGGCAGAGATAAGATTGATATTACAGTTGCTCAAAGAACGGTAATTGGAGGAGATGGATTAAGCGCCAGTATTGCAGCAGCATCCATCCTTGCCAAAGTTACCAGAGATGAGCTGATGTACGAGATGCATGAGCTTTATCCGGAATATAGTTTTGATCAACATAAAGGCTACGGTACGCGACTGCACTTAGAAGCTATAAAAAGATGTGGACCATGTCCAATACATAGACAGAGTTTCTCTCCGATTAAAGAGATTGTTTTCTCAAAAACGGATTACATAGGATAATTAACCAAACCTTCTCCTTTCTCATACAATATTAGAACTCTATAAGGAGAAGGAGGATTTGATATGCATATTCATGTGGTAAAGGCTGGAGATAGTCTCTGGAGAATATCTCAGACTTACGGGGTAAGTATGCAGAATATTATTGAGGCTAATGAAATCCAGAATCCGGATCGGATTGTGGTCGGGCAAGCATTAGTAATCCCTGAAACAGAGCGATACCATACGGTTCAGTCTGGGGAAAGCTTATGGGTGATCAGTCGCCGTTATGGTGTATCCGTCAATGAGATTTCTAGGTTGAATAGTATTCAAGATCCGAGTAGGATATCTGTAGGCCAACGTCTAAGGTTACCAAGAAAACAAAGACCAATTGTTGAAACCAATACCTATGTCTATCCCAGGATGACAGGAACTAGAACAGCGCAACTTGTAGAAGAAGCCGGAAGATACCTTACATATCTGTCGATATTTACCTATGCGGTGAGGAGAGACGGAAGTCTAGTTGCGGTTGAGGATCAGCCATCTTTAAATGCAGCATTCAATCATGGCGTTATTCCGGTAATGGTTTTGGCTAACTTTGAAGATGGGACATTTAGCACAGAGCTTGCAACCACTATACTTACGAGCGAATCTCTTCAGGATAAGGTATTGACGGAAGCTCTCCAAGTAATGGAAAATAAGGGATATGGGGTATTGGACTTTGATTTCGAATACCTTGGTCGGGAGAACAGGGAGAGATACAATCGTTTCTTACGGAAAGCTGTGGCTCGATTGCGCCCCAGAGGTTACCTGGTTTCAGCAGCTTTAGCTCCAAAGACTAGCGCGGATCAAGTAGGAGTCCTCTATGAAGGACATGACTATGCCGCTATAGGACAAATCGTAGATTTTATCTTCTTCATGACTTATGAATGGGGATGGTCGGGAGGACCACCGATGGCTGTCTCGCCTATTAACCAAGTCAGAAGGGTTATGGAATATGCATTGTCGGAAGTTCCAAAGAATAAAATTATGATGGGTATCCCTCATTATGGTTATGATTGGACTCTTCCCTATGTCAGAGGAGGAACCTGGGCCAGATCTATTACTCCTAATCAGGCAGTTCAGCTTGCTGCGAGGTATGGAGTGAGTATTCAGTATGATCAAACATCTCAAGCTCCTTTCTTCAAATATAAGGATGGAGAAGGAAAAGACCATGTTGTGTGGTTTGAGGATGCCAGAAGTATTCAAGCCAAATTTGATCTTGTCAAGGAGCTAGGCCTCAGAGGTTTCTTTTACTGGGTGTTACGTGGCGGGTTTCCACAGAATTGGCTTTTGATAGAAGATAATTTTGTAGTCCGTAAGAGATAAGAAAAATTAATTTGGAAGAAAAAGTATGAGAAACGGTTTTAACAAAAGAGAATTGGGTGACTTTGGGGAAAGCTTGGCCATCGACCACCTTAAAGAGGCTGGTTTAAGAATAGTTAAGCGTAATTACCGTTGCCCTAAGGGAGAAATAGACATCATCGCCCAAGATGGAGAAATATTGGTTTTCGTAGAGGTCAGGTTAAGGACGTCCAAGTATAGAGGATATGCTGAAGAGAGCATAGACCAAAGAAAAGCACAGAGGTTGCAGAATATCGCAGCTTACTATCTTTTGCAACAAGGATTGGACGAATGGCCTCCAATGAGATTCGATATGATTGCAATCAACTGGGAAGAGGAAGACCCTGATATTAGATGGATTCAAGCTTTATTTTAATACAATGTTCTAGAAAAGATGTATTAAGTGGATATTATTGAAGGTAAAAAGAACCGAAGGGGCGAAAAGTCATCCTGAGGTGAATTATATGTATGCTTCTGTCAGTGGTATGTATACTGCAGCTTATAAGCTAGCGCTGGATATGTTTCGATCTTGTTCATTAGAGGATATGGTGCGTCTTTCAGGCTATCCTATAGAGGGGAATGCGCTCTCTATAGATTTCTTAGGTCAGCAGTTTAAGGTAAGTTATCCAGATGGCAATTTTATGACGGTACAGGATTCAGACTCGGAGTTGCCGATTGCTACGCAACTACTCATTCTTCACTACTTAACTAGCCTCGCTGAACCATTAGAAATGGGTACGCGCATTTCTTTCAAAGAATTACCGGGTGGGGATATTTATATTAAACCGTTTACTGGTCGGGCAATTAATCCATTCGTTCGCATTTTCGGCACCAATCCAGAAGGGCTACTAGAAGTAGCAGCAATATTAGGAGGACAGTCAAATGGACTTGGGGACGTAGGGGTTACATTTAGAGTTTTTCCACGTATCCCCGTGACTTTCGTCCTTTGGAAAGCAGATGATGAATTTCCTGCGTCCGGAAACATCTTGTTCGATGCATCTGCACCGTTAATTTTACCCACAGAAGATTATGCTGTACTTGCTAGCATTGTTGTTTTGGAGATGGAGCGAATAAGAAAAAATTGTAATAATTGGATATTGTAGCAGGAAAAAAATACCAAAGGGTCGAAACCTACCCCTGAGGTGAATTATATGTATGCTTCTGTCAGCGGGATGTCGGTAGTCGGGTTATCAGCCCAACTTGTTAAAGTTGAGGTGGATATCTCGAACGGTCTTCCCGCTTTTGATATTGTTGGACTTGCGAATACCTCTGTCAAAGAAGCAAGAGACAGGGTCAGGTCAGCCCTCAGAAATTCAGGATTCAAAGTCCCGCTTCAGAGGATCACGATTAATCTAGCGCCTGCTGATTTGCGTAAAGAAGGTTCGGGTCTGGACTTGCCTATAGCGGTTGGGATATTAGCTGCGATGAATGAGATAGACAGCTCACTATTAGAAAGATTTGTTTTCGCTGGTGAATTATCTTTAGAAGGCTTCTTAAGACCTATAACAGGGATACTTACGATGACTGTTTGCCTGAGACAATTACAAACAGAAGACATCAAACGACATGCAGTTGAGGACGCGTCTCTGGCAGGACAATCTGTTACCCTGGTGATACCTCCAGGTAACTTAGCTGAAGCGAGGATTGTACCGGATATCGAGAGTGAGAGTGTTTTGAATCTTGCTCAACTGGTTCGCATTCTAAAACAAGAAGAGAATTTCTCCGTAACACCTATACCAGAGCAAGAAGCAAGTAATAACGTTAGACCTCAAATAGACTGGTCGGATATCAATGGTCAGAATCAAGCCAAGAGAGCTTTAGAATTGGCAGCAGCCGGCGGCCATAACCTTTTGATGATGGGTCCGCCGGGTTCCGGCAAAACTCTTCTAGCTAGGGCCTTTGCTGGTATATTACCTCCACTTACTGCTGAAGAGAGCTTGGAAGTCACCCAGATGTATAGTTTAGCAGGGCTATTGCCAGGAGAAGGCAGACTAATAACAACCAGACCGTTTCGGAGTCCACACCATAACGCTACAGTAGCTGGAATAGTAGGGGGAGGCCACAAACTTACTCCTGGGGAATTGGTTTTAGCCAATCATGGGGTATTATTTCTCGATGAACTCCCTGAGTTTTCTCGAGAGGTACTGGAGTCATTGCGACAACCTCTAGAAGATAGGACATTTACCTTGATTAGAGCTCGAGGGAGAGTGGATTTTCCTGCTAGAGTCAGTGTTATTGGTTCGATGAATCCCTGTCCTTGCGGTTTTCTTGGTGACAATGGACGATTGTGTTCTTGCAGTCCTATTCAAATCAGTAATTATCGAGGTAAGGTTTCCGGACCGTTGCTCGATCGCTTTGACCTTCAGATTGAGGTTCCACGTCTTAATTATGAGGAGTTGAAACATGGGGATAACACAGAGACTTCAGAAATGGTTCTTCAAAGAGTTATCAAAGCTAGAGAACAACAGTGGGAGAGATTCGAAGGAGTTAAAACCAATGCTGAGATGACAGGCAGGGAAACTAAGGAAATATGTGAGTTAGATAGCCAAGGAGAATCCTTGCTTCAAAGGATTTTTGATAAACAACATTTTAGTGCCAGAGCCCATGATCGTATTCTCCGAGTAGCTCGGACAGTAGCAGATATGCAAGGATCTGAAAATATCAGGGTAGAGCATCTGGCAGAATCCTTACAATATAGGGTTCTAGATAAAAATAAATAAAAAAACAGCTTTTCAGCTGTTCATATAGATCTCTTTCTTTAGTTTTTCTACAATAGGAATATCCGCAGGTAAGAAATCGTATTTATGTAGGTCCTTAATATCTACCCAAGCTATTTCATCATGAACGACCGGGGAGAGATCCCCTGTTAACCAGGTTACAAAATAAGCAAGGAGTTGGAATTCTCCATGGGTGTAGTTGTAAGTGCTTGAGGTAAAAAACTTATCAACTGACACCTGGATATTGAACTCTTCTTTCATTTCTCGGGCAAGACATTCTTCCGAAGTTTCTCCGGACTCAACCTTACCTCCGGGAAATTCCCATTTTCCCGCTAGGATATCTTCTTTATGCCTGCGAGAAATCAATAGTTTATTATTATAAAACAATAATGCAGCGGTTACTTGCTTCATTAGAATACTCCTTGAAATTCACCAAAAAGGTGTTTTTTTTATATCCTATACTAGGAGTGTAGACAAGCATTATAGGAGGCATATATGGAAGTAAAAGGGGTAAAATGGGTATCACAGGAAGTATGTGATGAGAGGCATAAGGGCGTAGAAACCTATTTGGATCATAATAGGAATAACCTTGAAAAACAAGATGGAGAAATCAGGGATATTCAAGAAGCCATTGTACGTCTTACCTTTTTAATAGATAGACATGATAGTGAAATTGAAGATCATGAGCTAAGAATCCGTAACATGGAAGCAAAGCCGGGGAAAAGATGGGATAACTTAATGATCCAAGTAGGTTCATTGCTGACGGCTGCCGTCGTTGGAGGGTTTATTGGAAGTGTTTTCTAGCTAATATACAAACTGGGTATTATCAAAATAACGACCGCAAGGCCGTTATTTTGATAATACGATCTAAATGTTGAGGACTATACGTTTATCAAGGCCAGATTAGACGTTTTGAAGATTCAGTAGTAACATCTGAAAGCAACTGTTTAAAGCCTTCCTTACCTACTCCAGACATCTTCTCCATTACTGTTTTAACTCTGGTGGCTGCCAGAGGACTTCGTGGAGTTTGGGTAATTATATCAGGCAAGTTTTCAGCAATACTTGCTTTTTCTTCAGGTGTAAGACCATCCTCTCCAGAGATAAGCTCTCTAGCAGTATCTAAAGTCAATTGCGTCCATGGATATGGTTTACCACAATCATGACAATATAAGGGCACAAGTGATTGCGGTGAAGAAATTGCGCTTGGTTTTTTTGTGGCTTGATAGCGACCTTTAATATGAGCCTTACAAAGTGGACACTTGTCTATGGTAGGTTGACCGCATTTTCCGCAAAATTTACTTGAAAATTCAGGAGCGTTTTTGGTAGCTTCATTTACGAGATGTCCGTTTAGGCATATCTGAGCGACATCATTTTTACTGTCACTATCATAGCCAAAGCCGAAGGTACTATAGTTGTTCATCCAAATCACCACCCTAATATTATTTTGTATATAACCATATTATCATAATCTAGCAGAAAGAGGAATTAAACCACTAACTCTTCTTATAACGTTTACCAGACGAATTCACAGAATAATTTAAGAAAGCAATTGTATAGAAAAATATTTGGAATAATATAACAAAGTAATGCTAGAGTGCATAGTATAAATGGAAATGATTTCCTTGGAGGTGTAAAGATATGCACGGATATGGTTATGGAACTGGAGCTGCTTACGGCGGTGTAGGTGCAGGCATTATTGCTATCGCGATTCTTATTCTGATTGCATTAGGAGTTCTTTTTTAATTTTTTAATGTTATAACATCTAAATTGAATTAAAAAATAGACTATTGGGAGGTGTCTAGACATGGCAGTAGTAGATGGTGGCTTCGCTGGTGCAGGCTTCGGTGGCAAATGTGAATGTGGTATTGCAATCATTGTAGTAATAATTCTATTGTTAATTGCCTTAGGTATAGTTTTTTAATACTAAATGACAAAAGGGAGTATCGCACTTTTTTAGTAAGCGATGCTCCCTTTTTCTATATAATAATAAGATCTAATATCATAGTTGATATGTTATCCTTGAAGGCTGTTGAATATTGGAACCAGTTGTTTTTTGCGCAGGTTGTATAATTCTTGAACTAGGGCATTCCCTTCAATGATTTGCATACTATATCCAAGGCCATTGAGCTTCATTATATATTCTTTAGCATCTGAGTTTAAAGCAGCTGTCGTAATAATCAACCCGTTTTTGACACCGTCACCAACCATTGCCCCAACCAGCTTTTGAGTCTCTGATCTCGTAACGTTATTTTCCCAATCTTGAGGGTTACGCAGCTTACATCCTACATAGACATTCTGACCTTTTTTATTCTGGACAATTATGTCCTTTCCATCGTTCTTATCTTTAGGGACTAATAGCGCATTTGTATAACCTTTTAACGTTAAGAACTCAGCAATCCATTTTTCGAACTCAGTTGAATCCCCAGAAAATTTTTCATAACATTCGTGCTTTGTTATTACTTTCAAAACGTCAAGAGTATTTTGAAAATTCTCATTATATTTGTTCTTGATCTTTAGATAAGTGTCAACGCCTAGGTGGATAACAAGAACAAAAATAATTACTGTCAACAATCCCAAAAAACTGCTCAATTTAATCACCTCAATATAGTTGTTACCATATTGAAGCTAATTAAGTCTTAATTATTTAAGTAGCGAGAAAGAATTTATAGATAAAATATATCAGAAATCCGATAAATAATAATCTAAATAGCATAGACCCTGGTGCAGTATCAGGTTTGTTGTCGGTGGAAACATTCTCCGAATATTCCTCGTTTTCAGAGTCGTTCCCAGTGTCACTCTCGGTCAGCTCTTTTTTAACACCGAGAATATCTTCAACAATTAATCTTGCATCATCTAAGCGTTCTCTCGGTACATAGATAGCAATTCCAAGTCTGGTCATACCTCCCACTATTTTGGAGATATCGCTGAACCCAGGATACTTCTTCCAAGTATTAATGCTATCGGAGTTTAAAAAAGACTCAATCATGTTGGCTTCCTGTTCATCAACAAAAATATCTAAATACTCCCAATCAATATCTGAGAAGGTCGATTCAACAATGTCTTCAGTATCAATTTTAGTATCAATTTCATCGACCAAATCAGATTCGCAGTCACTACACTTGTTGAAACCTTCTCTATATTCTGTTTTACAGTTAGGACACCATGGCAAAAGAAAACCCCCTTAGAAAAATATGATTCCTATTCGTTACAAAGTTACAAAGCGATAAAGTTATAAAGTTAGATATAGGGATTGTTTATTCAAATAGATCATCTAATTTCTTTCTAGCTTGAGTTTTAAGTTTTTGAGTCTCAGCTTGATTGGGCCACCATTTACCGTTGACGAATTCAATTACGTCACCTTCTTTGACACCATAGGGAAGAACAGAAACATAGATTTCCTTCATTCTTTTGCCTTCTAATTCCACAACGGCAACGTCACCTTCTAATCTATCGATTATACCTCTCAACTTTTATAACCCTCCATATTCTATCATAACATCTTCACTGCTATTATAAATTTATTACCATTTGTTGGCAAACATTTTTGAATATTTTTTACATATGCTGCGGAATGTATTTTAGGTTGCTATTAGGACTATAAATCTTAGCCTAAAAGCAACCTAATGGAAGCCTAAACTGAAAGGCGATTCTTTTTAAGCTCAGTTTAATCAGTCTAATTGCATCCAATATAACAAATTCAGTTGTTGGCATGATTATTGCTAAGTATATAGCTAAATGATTGAACATTCAAAATATTGAAAAAAATAAGAAAGAAGAGGGTAAGCACATGGCTCATTACAGAATTGGAATCTTAAATGGGGATGATATTGGACTTGAAATCGTGCCTGTTGCTGTTCGAGTACTGCAGGCTGCGGCAAAAAAAAAAGAGGTTGAAATTGAATGGAGGGAATTTCCTGTAGGTTATTCTTCTTATCAACAAACGGGTGAAACCCTTCCTGATAGAACATTAAATGCCTTATATGAACTGGATGGCTGGATACTAGGTCCGATTGGACATATGGCGTATCCCGACGATCCTAAGGCCATTAACCCACATCCAATATTACGGAGAAAATTCGACCTTGTGAGTAACATTCGTCCAGCAAAATCTTATCCAACCCTTCCGAGTTTACATAAGGATGTAGACGTTGTCATAATTAGGGAAAATAATGAGGGTTTCCAGCCTGACCGGAATATGTTCAAGGGGATGGCCGAGTTTATGCC
>JAGXFZ010000111.1 GCA_024637055.1 Gracilibacter sp.
ATAGGCTACAGAGGACGCCAATGGCAATCTCCTGCAGCCCTATTCATTGAGAGTGTGTTAGGTGCTTAGATATTCAAAATACTTTTTTTAACTCGCAGTAAGACGTTTAAGAGATATCTGGGCACTTCAAGAAGTTCTCCACCATTTGCAACAGTTGACTTCCGCTTAACGAACTCATGTCAATTCCGTCATTACCCATAATGAATGAGGCAATGTTCCTTAACCCAGCAGTGATGCAAATTCCACCAGCCACTACGACTTCATCCTTCTCATTTACATTAAAGGTATCTATCATAATAATTGTCTCAGGGACTAGAAAGCTTTTGGCAAATACTTCATAATCACTAGTTAACTCATAGCTATTGTTAAAAGTAACAAAATCTTTTCGTGATAACTTCTTCAAGATGACCTTGGCATTCTCAACTTGAGGTATGGGATAGTTATAATTTTGTTTAAAGAGTTTTACAAGACTATTAGAAAAAGGATCATTAATCTGCTTCATAATCTCATTTAACGAAATTCCTGCTTTTTCAATCCCGTGGCCAGCATAAGATAACATGGCATTTCTTCGATAGATATCAACCATAGCTAGAAATATCAACAACTCATCTGCAGACAACAAGATCTCAACTCCAGAACTCTTGAACAGGGACTTCCCAGTAAATTCCGAGATTTGTTCTACAGTTTTTGGAAGATTATCCGCCATGCTGAAAATCATATCTCCACCGTCATTCTCAACCAAGACAAGTTTATTATTTGTTCTATAGGTATATTTTTCTATGAATATAAAACTGTCTTTCAGAATCAGTCTGGTGCATTTCTTAGCTGAGGCTACGATTTCTAAAATCTCTCGAGCTTTCTTGGTCAATTTCCCATCCTTGTAGATTCCCTTTGCAGTAAGACTTTTTTCTTCTATTCCGTTTACTGCTTCTTTGACATTGGCAAATAAACTTACTTGTGATTTTTTATCAAAATCCTTGGCAATAAAAGCAATCTCTTTGGTCGTCAGTTTCATCCTTCCTACCTCCTTCTATTTGTACATGTCTTTAACAGGGTCCACAATATAGGGCTTTAACACAGTTTCGTCAATAGCTCCAGTAGTATATTTGAGCATGGTTTGCCCAACCTGTTTAGCTGCTTTATTTCCAATAAATTTTTCTGTAGATGAAGCAGATAAGACTCTACCCACCCATTTCTCACCTGATTTCACTGCTACACGGACCTTTCCATCTTTAAGAGTAGTCAATATGGTATCATTGCCAAATCCCGTAGCACCCAATTTGTCTCCAATCTTATCTGTAACAGTACCAACCGCTACTTTAGCAGTTCCACTCACCAGACCATCCCAAGCACCTTTGTAAGGATCTTTAGCTGTTAGAGCTTCACCAACAACTTCACCACCGATAGTTAATCCAGCTTTAACATAAGGATTCTTGACATAATCCGTAGCTGCATCCGTGCCACCTTTAACCGCGCCTGACACAAAGGAAGACGTACTGACTCCTTTTTCGGCCATAGTTCCAGCTATTCCCTTCGCTACTTTGTATGTGCTCTGAATTCCTTTGCCAGCAGGTCCGGTCACATTGGCCAAACCATCCACCAGACCATCAGAAACTGTTCCTACAACACCAGCAACTTTTTCTCCAGCTTCCATAACATCCCCAATTTTTGTCCACGATTCAGCCTCTGCCTGGCTCTTTTCCTGATTGGCCTTGATAATCTTTTCTAATTCTTGGGGATCTTTGGTGCCATATTGCTTCTCTAATTTATTTAGATATTCTGCTCTGGCTAGTTGTTCCTGGCGTTCCTTCTCTGAGTCTCTCACGATCTTATCAAACTCGGTTTCACCCTTGGAGTTCTTTTCAAATTCCTTATTGATGAATTCTTTATCCTTCTGGAAGTTAGGAGCAACATCTTTATTGTATTTTTCTATATCTAATACCCCTCCGGTATAAGGGTTAACCCATTCACCCGTCTCAGGGTCCTTGACGTATTCTGTCGTCCCGCCCTTATGGTCGGTTTGGAGCACTAGGGTTTCAGGTTCAGCAGGCTCTAAAGGTTCCGGCTGTTCAGGAAGTTTTTCTTCCTTCTGAGTATCTATCGTTTCTTGCTCCTTAGTTGCTGGTTCGCCTTCCCGATTCTCTGTCTCGGGTTTATCGTCCCTCTCATATCCGTCATCATCTGACGATGTCTCATAAGAATCGTCTTCCGCAGAGTATCCATCATCACTTCTTTCGGAAGAAACATAGTCTGCGCCACCAGATTTTTCATTATCTCCAATGGAATCAGGATCATCATCCGGTTCATCGCTATTTCCCAGAGCATCAGCCATCATTATCATGGCTATTTGCTCATCGGTCTTGCCAGGATACTTTTTCTTATACCAATTCTTGTCTCTTGGTCCGGAAGGCACCTTGGCTTTTGGTTTCAGCAATTCCTGGAGAACATGTACCACTACTCCGACTAACGGTGGAAAAAGTAATCCTGTTGCGCCTTGTACCGGACTGTCAGGTCCTGGAATGTTTCCAGCATTTCCGTATTGTCCCAGAGCAGTCATGACAAATGGAGGTAAATCTTTTTGTTTCAACCCTCCGTTACCCACTAAGGAATAGGTATTACTGTCTGCCCCTTTATCTTTGGTTGCCGCTCGATCATAGGTTGCTGTCCCCTCAACATTAATCTTGGCAGGCGCATTCTCTGGTTTGGTGAGGGTTACTAAGGCTTGGGCCCCGATTCTAGCTTTATAAGGTAATTTGCTTAAGTCCGCAGCAAAAGCGAATTCGGCAACCACTGTATCCTCAGTTTCTTCGACTATGGTACACCCTTGAGAGAAAGGCATTCCCTCATATCGTCCTATAAGTTCAATCTCCCCGTCCTTATCTAAAATTGTTAATTCAAAATTTTCTAGAGAAAAACTACTTGGTTGTTGTCCAGTTACCGTCCCCATTAAAGTACTGGTCTTGTAGGTGTCCAGATTTATACTATAGGTCCCAGTAAAGTCATAACGAACAGAGGGTGGAATCATTATAGTCACAATGAATTCCGGATACCCTAGCTCATCGTAGGTTATCACACTTGGGTCAGAAATCCCGATAAAATAATCTCCAGCAGGCAATACAACATTAGGAGTGATAGTCCAAATACCGTTGGGTACATCCGCCAGCATCCCGCCAGAAGATTGGTAGGACGCGATAACCTTATTTCCTGAGTCTAAAATTGATAAGATTCCCGGTATTGCTCCTTCTCCGCCATTGTAAGTGTTAAGCACGATTTCTCCGATTAAACTATCTCCGTCTAGGGAAAATGCAGCCGGGTTTTTAGTAGCAGGCTTTCCTGAACTCACCTCTTGACTCTCTTCTGAATATTTCTCTAAGTCTTTCTCCCCAAACTCTTCATTCCCTAGAGTTTTAGTTTCCGCATCTTCTTTGGACTTATCAGGATTATTCTTTACTTCCCACTCCTGCAATGCCTTTTTGTATCTCTCATTTGCTGAATAATTAACACCTTTGATTAAGAAGGCTCCGCCCTCTCCGGTATCTGAGGTCCGTACCTGCAGCTGTGGGCAGCTGTTGCTCAAAGTGTATTTACCGGATGGTAAAACGATTTCATTTTCAGGTATGAACATATAGTTTACATTCACATTTTGAGATAGAGACACTTCTCCCTCAGTACTTGTATTAGAAACTGCACTTGTATTGGAAACTGCCTTTAAATTATTAACGTAAACAAACTGCGTAGGAAATGGACCATAAATATTCCCCTCATTATCTTGTAGTTGAATACTTACAGCTTCCGGGGCTTGCTGCACATAAGGCAGGTAAATCCCTTTCAGCACAATATCTTCTCGAATCGAAAATTCAATCGGTGATATTTCTTCTTTAACCAGAGAATCATCAATCTGATATTCTCCTGTGTATCCCACAATGAGGGAGGCACTGTTGTCATAAGATATCTGTTCTGCGTACCAAGTACCTTTCTTGACCAGAACTTTTTCGTACGGTTTAGCAGGTGGAGGTGTTCTCGTATCAGCGAATGCAACGGTAGGCATGACAGTAAATAAAAGAACAAAAATAATTAGTATATTCGCAGCAATCTTTTTCATCAGACTCCACCTCCTTGCGTTAAGATTGAACGTAACAAACTAATGCCGCCTTCAAGCATACCAGGTGCTTTCACAAGAATTCGCGCTGATAATGTCCAGGTTAAGGAGAACAGAAATGATACGCCCGAAGATATAGGGTATTTTTTATTTCTCTTTTATTGACGATCTTCCCTATTTCAATCGCTGCAGCCGTTCCCACCGCCATAATTCCCGCTGAGATGAAGCCGATAGTCATAGACCATTTTAAGATAAAAGTAGCTATGATTACCATGACGGCAAAAGGGATTAAGAATAACATTCCGTTGTCTACTGCATAGTAAATAACTTGTTTTCCTTTTTCTCTTTTTAGTTTCGTGTTAGACGCACCCAGAAAGCCTCTTAGAAACTTCTTGAAGAGCCATCCTAACAACATACCTACAACTATTCCAAAACCAATACCATATGGATTCAAGGGATCAAGTGGATTATAGAAAGCAGTAACCCCAAAGGCAATAAAACACAAGTTACGAAGTAGCCCTCGCCAAGCACTGCTGGAATACAAGTTTTCGTCCATCTCATTCACCTCCTATATTTGCCCGAATAACGACCAGGATAGCAGAACCACTGCACCTACAACCGTGGCGAGGGGAATACTGATTTTGTTATTTCCCTCTGTCATCTCTCGGATTGCAAGAATCATGGGACCAGTTGCCCATAAAACACCGGTCACCCCAAAAGCAACTGAGGTTTTCCAAGCAAAGACTATGGAGAAAATCAGTCCCAGAATTCCATATACCAAAGCGCCGCTATAACTTAGACAGAAGGATGAAATAGACCATTTTATATCCTTATCGTTTTTAGCCAGTTTCAAAATAACCCAGACCAAGGCTCCGACCAGAGGAATAAAAATCACCCCATAAAGCGCCCCAGAAAAACCAGAAAATACAACAAAACCAAAACCCTTCTGTCCGGTCTTATAAAGGTCTAACCCGGTTTGCAGGAAAAACATACAAAACGCTAAGCCAGACACCGCTAGAGAAAGAAACCACGGAAAACCAGAGACTGCAGACTTCAGTGCTGCGGCTGGACTAATCATCATGGAAATAATAGTTCTAAAAATTGGGGAGTTTGCTTTTCCCATCTCTACCACCTCACTTCAATATTTCTAATTAAACTCATTAGGTTCTTGTTGATATCTGGGCAATTCATGCACCCCAAGAATCATGCCTGCCACTCTATTCGGGAATCTTCGAAGGTATTGGTTATATTCTGTAACTGTCAGATTATACAATTGGATTTGCGCATCAACTGTCTCTGGAGTAATATCACTAATCTCTTCCCAATACTCTTCAACCTTTAATTTCCTGTTTGTCATCTTGTTGTAAAAACCTACAAGCCATCCTGCAATGATAACAATCAGTACAAAAAGACTTCCTACAATGACTTGTGGCATATTTTACCTCCTTCTTTCAGCTTCCCCCGCTTAACATCGGCAGCTTCAATAATTATCTGCTTGAGCATAACCTTAAAAATTAACTTTCAGAACACACAAAATAGGTAGTATATTTCTAAAATAACCCACCCAAAATGGGTAGTATTTAAAGAAACTTGCTAACTTGTTGGCATAGTTGAATCTGTACAGAACTAGAACAGATAGTGCGCGAAAAAAAACCTGTGGTTTAATACCACAGGCCTCCCTAGTTTATGAACTTATCTTTTATCGTCCGAAAACATCCTAATCAGTTCCATTTTATTGTTTATGTGCAATTTTTGGTAAATATTCTTGATATGGAACTTCATCGTGTTTTCGCTAATATGCAACTTTCCTGATATTCCTTTATAGGTATACCCACGAAGCAACAACTGCACAACTTCTTTTTCCTTTTCTGTCAGTTGCTTATCCAGCTCTGATTCTACAAAAGTTTTTTGCTGTTCACTTTCAACCCTGGAGTCAAGGTGATTTAGAAAAACGTGATTTCTTAGTACTCTTGTAAGTTGGATATTTAAAAGAGGTAACATTATGAGGACAATAAAAATAACAATCAAAGCTATCACTGAGATGGTAACATAATCATTATCAATCACAATGAACGTCTTGGCGATTATACCACCGAGAAAAATCCCCATAACATTCATGGAAAGTCCTACCCCAAATATCTGAGCAGGCATTTTGGAATAATCCAGAAAACCTCCTAATACACTCCACCAGAATAAATCGAAAACCCCAAAAGCTCCTAACATTAAGGTATCAATAATCAAATAGCTAACAAATGAGCTATCAAGCCTCATAAAGGCAATGAAGGCGAGGCCAACCATAGCCAAGGCTATATAGAGGATATATGATTGGTTAAATCTCCAAGGTAGATTTCTTAGGATAACGAGTGCCAGTATATAGGGTATTGCCCAGTAATAATTTGTTAATGGTGCTAAATAATCAAAGACTGGATTCACTACTCTATACATCAAACCCGAGTTGATTGTTATTATTAAAATAAATACATACAAGAATAATAGTGGTTTAAGTATTGAAGAGCTAACTAAATTTTGTTCTACTGATTTAATAGTTTTGGAAGCCTTATCAATAGGGTGATCATCTAGCCTAAACACCAATAGCAATGCAGCAATCAGTAGGAGAATTGAAGTCCCTAGTGCTATAAAAGCAGTAGTAATGGTTGTAAGTACACTAAGAAAAATCATAAGAATGTTCGAATAAATAATCACATCAGCAGCTGTTTTGAAACGATCTTTTAATTCAGAATAAGCCTTATAATAGAACCCCCAGCTTGCAACGAGCAGTCCAGAGAAGAACGAAACATTAACAATGGCTAAATACCAGATCATAGAAAAAGGAAGGAAGAAGATAAGGCTTCCAGCAATGCAGACGACTAAAGAAATAATCATAGTGACTTTAGCAGAATCTTGTCTTTTAACGAAAAAACCACAAATGAATAGACCAAGAAAATTAGCGAGTATGGCAAGTATAAAGAGTAATTCCTTGTCAACACCCGAATTATTAATAAGAGCATATAAAATCTGTCCCTCAAACGGAACAGACAAAAGCCAAGCAGAAAAAAGAGAAAAGCTAATAATAGACAGTTTCTTCTGACTTGATTCAATCTTAAGTAATAATCTTGTCATCTAAAGAATTACCTCTTTTTCAATATACATAGTACAGCATTAAATATTTTATGATAAAGATTCTGTCTTTTCTTTCTATTTCCTTCAAAGACAATTCAAAGGATGAAATTAAATGCAACTTATGTTAAATTAAATTATATCAAAAAAATTTTCGGAGGATGGAATAATGAAACTAGTAGTATATTTAGCTGGCGAAATCCATAGTGAATGGCGAAAAGAGATAAAAGAAAAGGCTCAGGTTCTTCAGTTACCGATAGACTTTGTAGGCCCTATGGAAAACCATGAATACTCTGACAAAATTGGAGATATAATTCTTGGGCCACAGCCTGATAACCTTCATAGTGATGAAGTGGCTTCACGAATTAACAATTTAAGAACACAAATGTTAATTGGCAAAGCTGATCTAGTTATCGCACTATTCGGCGAGAAATATAGACAATGGAATACTGCCATGGATGCCAGCACTGCAATTTCTCAAGGTAAACCCTTGATACTAATCAGACCTGAAGAATTACATCACCCTTTAAAAGAACTATCCCAAAAAGCGAATATAACCGTAGAAACAGTCGGACAAGTAATTCAAGTCCTTTCCTATATTTTTGAGACAGAGAAAACTCTCTAATCAACCATATTTTTTCAACGCCCATATATTTTTTTCTTTACACTAATCAACACAAAAGAGCCGTTTTCAGACGGCTCTTTTCAATATCCTTTCAATACTTACGAATTATATATTTGATTTAAGTTGAGTAATGTAATGGATTATTTAAGTCTAATCGTAATCGCTTCGTCTTCATTAAGTCGTTGAGTCCGGGTAAAATACCCCACCTTTTTAATCCGGCTTAGGTCTTCCTCACTCACATTCCTGAAGTACTGGGTAATAATGATTTCTCCTGTTGCCCTGTCATAATCATTGTCTTGAAACTCTGCGAAGTCCAGATATTCCCCATACTCATCCAGCAGCATCAGGTTGGGTGTTATGATCTGTACCGCACCCTCCTGATGGAATCTTGCCACCGTTTTTTCGGTGGTTATCTCCAAACTATCGAGGACAAACCCACCTAGTTCACTGACAGGCATAGATATCGGATAAGTCCCGATCTCTACCGCCACCATCTCTGGTGCTGGCTGGTCATCATTATCCTACCCTTTCCAAATTTGATTCACCTCAGATCACATTTTTTTGTCTAGACACTTGATAGATAGTTTACCTAGCAAAAAGGTTCCCGAGGCGAGATTAATTCTAATCATAACAAAAAGAGTAGGCTTTTACCTACTCTTCACAACCTAATCCAAAATATTTATTATTTCTCTGTCAATCAAGTCATATCCGCAAGTCATAATTTAGCTAATTCTTAAAACTATGAATCGGTGCTGGTATCCTTCCACCTCTGTTGATAAATGCTTCAGAACTAAATTTATTAAGTGCCATAATCGGCATATAGCCCAGCAGACCACCGAATTCTGCCGTATCTCCAACATCTTTACCATGGACCGGGATAATACGGACAGCGGTGGTTTTATTATTAATAACTCCGATAGCCGCTTCATCAGCGATGATAGCAGAGATGGTTGATTCCTTAGTATCTCCAGGGACGGCAATCATATCTAAACCCACCGAACAGACACTGGTCATGGCTTCGAGCTTATCAAAGGTAAGGGCTCCGTTTTGGACTGCACTAATCATTCCCTCGTCTTCACTCACCGGAATGAATGCTCCGCTTAGTCCCCCTACTGAAGACGAGGCCATGATACCACCTTTCTTCACCGCATCATTGAGCATAGCCAAAGCAGCCGTGGTCCCATGGGTACCACAAGCTTCTAAGCCCATCTCTTCTAGGATTCTGGCTACACTGTCCCCAATCTCTGGAGTAGGAGCAAGCGATAAATCCAGAATTCCGAACGGAACTCCCAACCGGTTAGATACTTCATTACCTATTAATTGACCAGCCCGGGTAATCTTAAAAGCAGTCTTCTTGATATTTTCCGCAACGACATGGAGAGGTTCACCTTTGACTTTCTCCATGGCGCACTTCACCACTCCTGGTCCACTCACCCCTACATTGACCACCACTTCCGGTTCTCCTACACCATGAAAAGCGCCGGCCATAAAGGGATTATCATCTACAGCATTGGCGAAGATAACCAATTTAGCACAGCCCAGAGAATCCCTATCTCTGGTCAAATATGCGGTATCTTTAACAATCTTACCCATGAGCTTGACGGCATCCATATTAATACCTGCTTTGGTACTGGCAATATTAACTGAGGAACATACCCGTTCAGTCTCACTTAAAGCTTGGGGTATAGAATCAATCAGAATCCTGTCTCCATTAGCGAAACCTTTCTGGACCAAGGCTGAAAAACCGCCAATAAAATTGACCCCAACTTCTTTCGCAGCCTTATCAAGAGTCTTGGCAAACTCAAGATAATTATCTTCCCCACTAGCAGAAGCAATCAATGAAATAGGAGTGACAGCAATTCTCTTATTAATGATCGGGATTCCATATTCCATTTCAATCTGGTCACCCACTTTAACAAGGTTCTGGGCATAGCCTGTTATCTTATCATATATTCTCTGCCTAGACTTATCTCCAGAAGAATCGATACAGTCCATGAGAGATATCCCCATGGTGATCGTTCTGATATCCAGCTTTTCTTTTTCAATCATTCGAACAGTTTCAAAAACATTATTATATAAGGTCATACGTACACTCCTCGCCCCAACTAGATATTATGCATGTAATTAAAAATCTCTTCCCTTTGAACTTTTACCGATATATCTATTTCTTCACCGTAACTCTCCAACTTTTGCTTAAACGTGTTGAACTCACCTTTCATATTAGCAAGATTAACCCGCATCATCATAGTAAAATACCCTTTAAGAATAGTCTGGTTTATGTCTTCCACACTAACGTTATAATCAACGAGCACCTTACTAACACCATGAATTATTCCCACCTGATCTTTGCCTACTACTGTAATTATTCCGTTCATTGTCACACCTCCAAATATATGTATATTGTATCATCTAGCAACCGTCTATCAAAAAAATGTGCTCATTCATGTCTTAGAGCATCTAACGGTCCCAGTTTTGAAGCCTTGTAAGCAGGGACTATCCCAAATATGATTCCAACTACCAAAGAGAAGGAGAACGAAATCAAAATAATATCCAGTGAATATGCCATCGGAATCCCAACTGAATCTAAGACCTTTCCTCCTGCCATACCGATAATCACACCTAGTATTCCCCCGATCGAAGATATGACCAATGCTTCAATCAAAAATTGAATAAGAATATCTTTCTTCTTTCCCCCTAAAGCCTTCCTGATACCGATTTCTTTCGTCCTTTCCGATACCGATACCAACATCACGTTCATCACCCCGATTCCACCAACAATCAAGGATATTGCCGCAATCCCACCCAACATCATGGTCAGAATACCGGTTATAGAGCTCAGTGTTTCCAACAGTTGCTTTTGGCTCGTCACAGAATATACTTTGACATCAGCTTGAAAATACCTCTCTAAATAACTATCTATTTGGCTGACAGCGGGATTAACTAGCCCTTCACTTTGAGCCCGGATATACAACATTTTGATTTCCATATTACCTGACAGAGCTACTGCTTTAGACAGAGGGACCATAATCATCTCATCGATATTATTACCCATACTACTTCCTTGAGCTTCTAAAGTCCCAATGACAAAATAAGTATTCCCGTCTAATTCTATACTGCCTCCAACCGGATTGGCAAAACCGAACAGTTCACGAGCCTTATTCGCACCTAGAACAGCAACACTCCTCCTGCCCTCGTGGTCTAGATCGGAGATAAATCTTCCATTACTTAAGTTCATCCCTCTTATAGTCAGTAATTTGCTAGTCGTCCCAGTGACAACTACGTTTTGAACATACCTTTCTTTCTTCAAAGTTACATTGGTTGGAATAGTTGGGGCTACCTCATCCACCCCTGAAAGTAGTCTTATTTCCTCAATTGCGCTTAAAGATAGCCTCTTCTCCCATCCCCCATATAGATTCACCGTAATCAAATTAGGTCCTAAAGAACGGATCTGAGAAGTTATCCCTTGGGCAGAACCGCTTACCATTGAAACGAGGATAATAACAGATGAAATACCTATAATTATCCCTATCATAGTCAGTACTGACCTTAACTTATTATTACGGATACTTTTCAACGCCAACTTAATGGTTTCCCATAAACGCATACTTTGCCTTCCTTAAACTCCTACCTATACAGTTTCTTTTGCACATACTCTCCCGTCCTGAATCTTCAGCAATCTATCTGCTTGTTCCGCAACTTTCTGGTCATGAGTGATCAGCACTACTGAATGTCCTTGGGAATGCAAATCTCTCAAGATCCCCATAATTTCCTGTCCGGTTATACTATCGAGCGCCCCAGTGGGTTCATCAGCCAAGAGTAATTCTGGTTCTCCCACTAAGGCCCTAGCTATTGCCACCCGCTGTTGTTGACCACCAGAAAGTTGATTAGGTTTATGGTCTTCTCGACCTGACAACCCTACCTTAGCAAGATAGATAAGTGCTCTCTTTCTACATTCCTGCGCTTTAAGGCCCCGATAATGTAAAGGCACCTCCACATTTTCCAACGCATTGAATTTGGAAAGAAGGTTAAAATTCTGAAAGATGAAACCAATTTTCCTGTTCCTTATTTCGGCCAGCAAATTATCTGAAGCTTTGGAGATGTTTTGTCCTTGAAAAAAATATTCTCCTTCATCCGGAGTATCCAGACAACCGATCACGTTCATTAGGGTTGATTTACCCGACCCTGAAGGCCCAACAATAGCTACAAATTCACTGTGGCCTATGTGAATATCCATCTTATCCAAGGCTATGATTTCATTCTCTCCCATCTTGAACTTCTTTGATACCCCCATCAGCTTTATCATAATACTCCTTCATCCTCTTCATCCTCTGCAGAATCCCCCTCAGTCTGTATGCTTTCTTTTTCCTCTCCCTGTACTGGGAATCCCCCTGGAATTAGTTGAAAAAGATCATTGGTAGTTTGGGGTAGCTGAACGACCTCATCCTCTTCTAGTCCACTAATAATCTCTACCATGATATTACTGGAGATACCTGTCTCCACTACCCTTGTCTCAGTGGTCCCATTTGGATTCTCAACCAGTACAGTCTTCTCCCCACCCACTATACTTACCGCTTCAATCGGGATTACCAGAGCTTCTTCCTTGATTGATGTTACGATAGTTGTCTCCGTGGTCATCCCAACTTTAACACCATCGATTTCTTCAAATCTAACAGTAACCGGAAAATTTGATATCCCATTCGCTGTTTTTCCTTCTGGACTGATTTCTATCACTTTGCCGGTAAAAACCTTTTCTGGGAAAGCCTTCACCACGATTTGAGCCTCTTGTCCAATTGTTATACTTGGTATATCTAATTCATCTACCATCATCTCAGTTTGAAAATGCTTATTATCAAATATTTCAAAAAGAGGCTGCCCTATAATTACGTCGTCTTTCTCACTTACCATAACTTTCGTAATAACACCATCATAAGGAGCATTCATACTATTACCTCTTTTTTTGAAGGTCACAAGTTTACTTCCAACCTTAACTACGCTATTAACTTCCACCCATACTTTTTCAACAGTGTACACATCTCCGGATTCAAGAATTTCTCGCCTTGTAGACTCCACCACTCCAGGAGCTGAAACTTTCATTTCTATTCTATCTATACTAGCAATAGCCGAAGCCTGTTCAGGTTTACCTACATTACCCTCTTTAGCTGCTAAATACTGATAACCCCTTGCAAGGCCAAACCCAAGAATAAACAATACAATTATTATAATAAAAGCTTTTTTCATCGATGCTTTCCTTTCTCCATTATCATCCTTAAATAAATAAAATATATCTTAAGTATTATTTGTAGAGATAGATAATAATATGAAGTATTTTACTAAATAAAAAATCTGAGCCATTCATTATCCTGAATAGTTCAGATATTAATAGTGGAAGCACGTTTAGAAAGTTCTTCGTCAGTCGAAAGCTATACCCAGATAACCTTGATCTTCAACCTTTATCTCTGGACCACAATGCTTGTGATCTTTAATCATGCCAAACGGACGAACCGATCCTCCCAGATTCTCACCCAAGTAGGCGGGAATACGTAATATATATTCTTTGGCAGTAATCTGCTTAACTATCTCTTTAATAACAAGATGAAGGAATTCCTCAGATATTAAAAGTTCTTTAATAAGCACTTTCTC
Source organism: Gracilibacter sp. (assembly GCA_024637055.1). Classification (GTDB taxonomy): domain Bacteria; phylum Bacillota; class Desulfitobacteriia; order Desulfitobacteriales; family Syntrophobotulaceae; genus Gracilibacter. The sequence continues at coordinate 13,482 of JAGXFZ010000111.1, forward strand.
AGAAGATATTCTCTCTATCACCGCACATCCAGTTTCTTCATACCCGTTGAATCCCTTAACACTAATATCATAGATATCTGCTCCGGACTGCCTGGAAAGCTTTTTTTGATATTCTATATCCTCAATAGGATAAGCGATATGAAACTTTCCCTTGAGTTGATCGTTCCGCCTAGCATTGTACTCCTGAGCATCAAGAGGTGAAATCTTACATAACTGTTCTTCAGAAGCTTGCAGCCTATCTAGAATATCACAGGAAAGGAAGACTTCTCTCATATAGAAAATCTCTTGATACCCGTGATTGTGATAGAAGTTCATAAGATCCTGGCCGGCGGGGACCAAGACGGAATATGCTATATCATTTTCTACCTGATATTTATGGCATGAATCTATTAATTGCGAACCATAACCTTCATGCTGGTATTCTGGATGAGTAGCAATCGCATAGAGCATACTTGTTGCAAAGCTTTGATTGTCGGGAAACACCGTCCTGACCGGAAAGAGTGTAAGCATCGCAATAATCCGACCGCTCTGAAGCAGCACAAGAGTTTCATCTTCTTTATATCTATTGGCAAAATAAAAGTCGGTATAGCTCACTGGGTCTCCGAAACAAAGCTTCCATAATTTTTTTTGGCGTTCTACCTCTCCCTCTTCTGCCCATCTAACTTGAACCATTTTATCCTCCAATTAAATATGTTTGGCTGAATATTTTTCCTCCATTTTATCGGGATAATAAGATAGTTTAGCCTTTTTCAACCCTTCATAACCCATATCCTCTTCTCGGTTTACATAAAGCATCTGAGGATAGGTTTGTTGAATATAATCAGCATATTCTCGGTTTATCATTTGGTACGCTCCGCGTATCTCACTAAAAGCCTTTTCAATGTGGATGACATAAGTATTAGAGTTCAATCTCTCTCCCATAGTAAAAGCAATAATTTTTCCGTCTTTACGGAGGGCGCCACCCTCCAAGCCTAAATCCCAATAATTATCAAAACTGCGGCGAACAGCACAGTATTCCTTATAAAGATATTCATCTTCTTTACAATCATTATCTTTACACCATTTTTTATTCATTTCCCTGCACTCTTCGAAATTATCTGTTGTTATCATTTCAAAACTCCAAGTATAGTTCTTCTTAAAATAATTGATATGGTTTCGTTTGGAATGGAGTTTATTACCTGATAGCTTTACTAGTTTTTCCAGAGAATAAACATAATCAGCACTATCACGCATCTCTTCATACTTGAATTTGCCAGTGAATAAACTATTGATTTCATCCCTATTCTCTGGTGAGACACCTAGGATTGTAAAACTATGCCCGCAGTCAATTGCATCTTGTTCCATAACCTCAATTACCGCCTTGATATCACCTAATCCGGCAGGATATAGATAAAATTGGTCATCATCGGCACCACCTTTAACCACAAGGTGGTTATTGACCCGGCCAAAGCGAAATTCAAATATTTTGGACCAAGCAAACATATTTGTAAAGTTTTGATGAGACCCGCCCATATCAGAAGCGACAATTAGCGGCTCCATCCACTCTTTAACTTTCAGCTCTATCTCTTTGAATTCAATCATATGTACTTTTCTCCTATTTTTAAATGCCTTTCTAATTCTATCACTAAAGTGGTCGTCCTGACAAAAAATTACCACTACCTTTTTAACAAGGCAGTGGTAATCTATCTTAAGTGTTAAGTTTATGCGTCTAAAGATTTATTCTGACTATCATTTTTTTGTTTTACTTCCTTATCCTTTGTCTTAGTAATGTTCTTACCTCGTCCTCTATTGTACCATAAAGAATGCCGTTCCTTAGCATAGTCTTCATCAACAGTCCCATAGAACATTCCCCTAATAAGAGGTCTATTCGCTTTAACTATAAAAGCTAACAAATGGGCACCGATTCCGAAAATGAGAAGTACTGTAGCCAAATTATGAAGATGGGTAGACAGCGCTATTAAAGTTTCTGGAAGTTGAGATCCCGCAAAGTTTTTCAGAACTTTCACTATCCCAGTAAGGATTAATACGACGACGTTAACCCCTATAAACGCATAAGCCAGTCTCTGTTCCGCAAGATACTTATCAGCAGGAGGCTCCTTACCACCTGTAACCATCGCTTTAATAATCAAGTAAGATTCTTTAACATCACCTTTTTTGGGGAAGATATCGTACTCACGTCGTAAGGCGTGGTAGACAAGATGAAAGCTGACTACAAATATTAATATCCCAGCGGCCAGATAATGAAGATCTAGCATTTCGAAGAAGCTACCTAACCATTCTCCACCTGGAAGACTCGTTACATTATACCTCTTATAAACAGGCAGTTGTCCCATACCAGATATTATTAAGAGCAAGATGGAGATAGCCGTACCCCAATGAATAAAGCGGTTTGCTCTACTTTGTCGGAGGATTTTATTAGTCATCTACCTTCTCTCCTTTCAGCGTCTTGTAAACTGTTACTGCCGCCAAAGCAGCTCCGGCTATCGGAGCAGTTAACACACCTATGGCCATCCCTTTTTCTGTATCAAGATAATTTTCAACATCTGCAGGCATTAACGGTCTACCTGGTTTCTCATCATCTTGAGCTTTTTTAGTAGCAGCAATAGCCTCATTTATTTTGCTAAAAGGTACTTTAGAGACATAGAAAGTAGACGTGCCTCCATTTTGGACATCCCCGTAGATATAGCCACCGATTTCTTGAGCACGTGCCTTGGCGTAATCCTTCATCTCTTCCTTCGGTCCTGATGTTATCGCATTCTTAGGGCAAGCACTCTCACAGCGGGGTTTCTCACCCTTAGCCAGAAGATCACGACAAAGATCGCACTTATACATTACACCCCCACCAGCTAAAGTTGGCGCAATATCTAGATATAAGCCAACCCCCGCCTGACGCTGGGGGATACCCCAAGGGCAAACATCTCTACATTTGGCTCCGCCAAAACAAATATTTTCATTAATAGAAACAGCTCCATGAGCATCCTTGTTGATTGCACTGAAAGGGCAGACCTTTTGACAAGTAGCATTATCACAGTGCATACAATGACGCATAACATATACGTCCTCTGTTTCACCATTGTGATCTACTTGCACATGTTCGACATAATTCCAATTATACGGTGTTAAACGAGTAGTTAGTCCACGTTTATCAGACCAATCTTCATGTTTTGGCTGGGGCCAATAATCTTTAATTGGCGTAATTGGTTCAGGAAATTTAGTTTGATTCTTCTGACGGCAAGCACTTACACAAAGCGGGGTTTCTAGATTCTTGCAGCCATCGCATTTTGACAAATCTATTACTGTACCAATTTCTTGGGAATTTGTCATACCGTAAACAGGCTTGTTAAGCCCTGAGGCTGCTAGAAAACTTAGAGCGCCGGCAGCAGCAGATCGTTGGAAAAACGAACGCCGACTAATTTTATCAGACATAAAGAACACCTCCAAAAAACTTATATTTAACTTATATACCCATACCCTCCAAGGGTATATTATATCCGATGTTACTTTGTCCTTTCAAGAGAAAATTTTAATTAGGAAAAACTTACATATTGCAGTACTCTATCTACTGACTTTTTGAGCTTTATATTAAATATGATATAATATTTTAATACGCATCTCGTACTCCTGCAGAATTTTGCAGGTTTTTATTTGTAGAAAGTGTGGCATCACTATGAAAGCCTTACGAAAATTTATTGAGTATTATAAGCCTTATCGCTTCCTTTTTTATACTGACATGTTCTGTGCTGTGCTTGTCTCTGTGGTTGACTTGTCTTTCCCTCAAATTCTCAATTACCTCAGCAAAAACTTATTTACCATGGATAAACAAATAATTCTGGGAGCTATTGGTTACTTCGGCCTGGCTTTACTTGTTCTCTATATCATCAAATATTTCTGTCAGTATTACATAACTTCCTGGGGTCACATCATGGGAGCAAGGATGGAAGCGGATATGCGCAAAGACCTATTTAACCACTTCCAAAGACTATCCTTTTCTTACTACGATAAAAGCAACACCGGCGAAATGATGTCTAGGCTGGTCGGAGATCTCTTTGATATCTCCGAACTTGCTCATCACGGGCCCGAGAACATCTTTATCTCGACTCTCAAGATCATCGGTTCTTTTGTACTTCTCACCATGCTCAACGTCAAACTAACTTTAATCTTATTTGTCATTACAATGATCATGGTTATCTATAGTCTCCACAAAAACCTAAAAATGAAGGCTGTCTTTATGGATAATAGAGTCAAGATCGCTAAGGTCAACTCTAGTCTTCAGGATAGTTTAGCTGGTATCCGGGTCGTAAAATCTTTTGCCAACGAAGAAGTAGAAAGAAGAAAGTTCAAGCATAGTAACCAAGAATTCTTAGCTTCCAAATCTAGAAGCTACAAGATGATGGGTGGCTATCATGCTTGGAATTCTTTCTTCACTGGTCTGCTTTATATCATAGTCATCGTCTTCGGTGGAATCTTCATCGCTGAAGGCACGCTGGAAGTTACGGAACTAGCCATCTATATCCTTTATATCAATATCTACGTCCGCCCGCTGGAAGTTTTAATCAACTTTACTGAACAATTCCAAAAAGGATTTGCAGGTTTTAAACGCTTCGTAGATATCCTGGATACGGCCCCTGATATCGAGGATAAACCAGATGCCGTGAGTCTGGATAATGTCCAAGGAGACATCGAATACAGAAATGTCACCTTTAACTATAACAATGAGATTGATGTCCTCCACGATGTGAGTATCCAGATTAAAGCTGGTAAGAATATTGCCCTGGTCGGCCCCTCCGGTGGAGGAAAAACAACATTATGTTCACTTCTTCCTCGCTTCTATGATGTCACTGCTGGAAGTATCACTATCGACGGCAAGGATATCCGTGATCTCACCTTAGACTCTTTAAGAAACGCCATCGGAATCGTTCAACAAGACGTCTATATGTTTAGCGGTACGATTAAAGAAAACATCGCTTACGGCAAAGCAGACGCCCCGGATGAGGAAGTCTTGGAAGCAGCGCGCAATGCCAATATTCATAACTTTGTGATGTCCCTAGATCAGGGCTATGATACTTTCGTAGGAGAACGTGGAGTCCGGCTTTCCGGTGGCCAGAAGCAGCGACTCTCTATCGCTCGGGTCTTCTTGAAGAACCCGCCTATCTTAATCCTAGATGAAGCCACCTCTTCCCTAGATAACGAGAGTGAACGATATATCCAACAATCCTTAGAAAGACTATCTGAGAACCGCACCACTATTGTTATCGCTCACCGCTTAAGCACAATTAAAAACGCCGATGAGATTATAGTCATCACCGACGAAGGAGTCAAAGAAAGAGGGTCACATAAACAGCTCATCAATAAAGACGGCATCTATGCCCATTACTATAATATGCAGTTCGAAGGATTGGAATCCTAGGCACTACCTTCCAAACAAATCACGCAGGGATTTATGTTCACGGTGTAATAACCAACCTACGATCATCCCGAAAATAAAGGTGGAAGTAGCAGTCTCAATCATATGACTAAAACGAATACTAGCGATTGGAAGCAGCGGGTTTTCTAAAATGTGACTGAGATTCTGCGGAATACTAAAGAGCAGTCCCACCAT
>JAGXFZ010000112.1 GCA_024637055.1 Gracilibacter sp.
AAAAGGTTATCTATCATTCCCGGATCCCCGGAATCGATAATCCTAAAGATATAATAAGGAAAGTAAGGGAACTTCGCAATATAACAGATGGGATACCGATAGGGGCAAAAATTGGAGCTGGAGATGGTTTAGAAAAGGACCTTTATTGGATCCTTGAGGCTGAGTTTGATTTTGTAAACATCTGTGGAAATGAATCAGGTTCTAAGGGGGCACCTCCAGTGCTCCAAGATGATTTCGGGTTGCCTACTCTATATGCAATTACCCGGGCAATCAATTATCTTGAAAAAGAAAACGCCAGAAAAGAAATTGATATTATTTTGGCAGGGAAACTCATCAATCCAGGGGATTTCTTAAAAGCTATAGCTTTAGGAGCAGATGCAGTATGTATTGGTACAGCAGCGCTATTCGCCACTGCCCATACCGAAGTCCTAAAGTCTCTGCCTTTTGAGCCTCCCACCCAGATTGCTTGGATGGCTGGCAAACAAGCAGCAAGATTCGATATAGAGGAAGGGGCAAAGAATCTAGCCAAATATATAAGTTCATGTACTGAAGAAATGAAGATGGCTCTTACTGCAATGGGCAAAACCTCTCTCCAACAACTATCTAAGAATGATCTAGTTGCTATAGATTCAATAGTAGCGGAGATTACCGGGATTAGATCAGCATATATATCCCCTGATTAAAATAAGGTGCGAGGTGCAATACCATTTAGGGAGTGTCGAAAACTACTTTTTTTAGTAGCTATCGATACTCCCTTTTACTAGCAGCTTTTATATTAAAGACTTTTAGTATATTTGTGCATTACTTAGCGAACCTTAGAGCAGAGAACAGCTTCGGTGCGCGGTGAGTAGGTAATGCACAAATATACGAGCCCCTTAATAATCTTGAGGAAAACGAATTTAATTTATATGGGTAAAATAAGAAATAAATACAGATAATAGAATATTAAAGAATGTAAAGGGACTGAAAGATGAAAGAGAAGCAGAAGCAAAACCAAAACCAGAATCAAAGCTTGTTCAAGAGTATAATCTCTCTCATTACTTATAAGAAGACTAAGATTCCGCCCTCATTTACCCTGACGGAGAGTTATGAGGAGAGTGGACAAGAACAAGATAATAGCGAACAGAGTGGCTCAGATCAAGGTGAAAAAGAAAAGGATGAACAAAATTCGAGTTCTAAGTCCCGTAGGAGAGCTACGAAGAAACCGCTCTCTCCGTCAGCTCTCAAATCAAGCAGAGTAGACAGCGATGCAGTAAAGAAGGATATCGACTCTAACAAAAAGATATTAGAGCAACAATTCCATCTTCCGATTAATAAAGATCTTATTATTAGAGAGTTTAGTATTGGAAATAAACAGCGTGGCTTCATTGCTTATATAGATGGCATGGCGGATAAGGGTATTATCAATGATTTTATATTAAGGCCCTTGTTTGACGAGATAGATGACGAATCGAGTAGTGATCAACAGTTAAACTCTCTAGAAGATATTATTCTAACCAATGATACGAAAAATTTAAGAAAAGTAACCACAACGGTGACCGAGATTTTGAAAGGGAACACCGCTCTATATGTTGACGGACTTGATTACTTCATAACTTGTGAAACCATAGGATACAACACGAGGGGGGTAGAAGCCCCTAAGACAGAAGGGATTGTTAAGGGCCCCCAGGAAGGATTTAGTGAGAATCTAAGGACGAATATTTCTCTAATTCGAAGAATTGTTCGCAACAAAGATTTAATCACAGAATTTCATGAAATTGGAGAGAAAAGCAATACAACTTGTGCAGTTGTATACCTTAATGGGGTAGTTAATCCAGCAGTGGTACAGGAAGTTCAGAGGAGACTTAAGAATATAAAAACTGACTTTCTGGTCAGCAGTGGCATGCTGGAACAGTTAATCGAAGATAACCCTTACTCGATTGTTCCAACAATTTTAAGTACAGAAAGGCCAGATCGGACTGCTTCCCATCTTGTCGAAGGACGGGTTGCCATTATTGTTGATGGCAGTCCTTTCGCAATGATTGTGCCGGTGAGTATGCATGCATTAATGCATTCACCTGAGGATGCGGCACTCAAATGGCAGTATGCTACAAGTATTAGATTCATCCGCTTTGTGGCTGTGTTGGCAGCCTCCATGCTCCCCGCTTTATATATTGCTCTGACCACCTTTCATCGGGAGATGATTCCGACTGATCTTTTGATTGCTATTGCCAAAGCTAAAGAGAATGTACCATTCCCTACATTAGTTGAGATCCTCTTGATGGAGCTTGGTTTTGAGCTTATCCGGGAAGCAGGACTCCGGGTTCCTGGGATTGTAGGTAATACCTTGGGAATTATTGGGGCGTTAATTCTCGGTGAAGCAGCAGTATCGGCCAATATTGTCAGTCCTATTCTGATTATCATCGTTGCTATTACGGGGCTGAGTAATTTTGCAATTCCTAACTACAACCTCGCCTTCGGTGTGAGACTTACCCGCTTCTATTTTATCGCAGCCGGAGCGCTACTTGGGTTCTATGGGATTTCTTTGGCACTTGTAGCGTATGTGTTGATGTTAGTTAACCTTAAATCATTTGGAGTGCCCTTTATATCTATCATTTCTCCTAGAACTAAAGGTAGCAGAGATATTATTATCAAGTGGCCGATTTGGATGCAGGAATATAGACCGGATTATTTGAACAGTCCCGATCGTCGAAGACAACCCAAGATTTCCCGACAATGGGCAGAGCAGGATTCTAGTGATACTTGATAAGGAGTAATTCATGATTAAAGAGGGACGCTTCGGCTTCATGGAAGCATTTAGCATAATGGCGATTGTCTTAGTTACCAAAATATTCTATGGAAGTCCTATGGCTATAATCAAGTATTTAGGCACGGCTGCATGGTACGGAACTTTAATTTCTTGTGTGGGAGCCTTAATCTTTTTTACCCTGCTTTATCTTCTGATGAAGCGTTTTCCCCAACAAGACCTTTTCCAGATTTTCGAGACGGTAACAGGCAAGTTAATTGGCAAGTCCTTAATTCTGATTTTTGCAGTATTCCTACTTTATAAAGCGGGAATTAACATTACAGAATTCACAGCCGTATTAAAAGTTTACAGTATGCCGTTCACTCCACCCAGTATGATTATTTTGCCTTTCCTAATTGTAGTAGCGGCTATGGCCTATGTAGGGTTGGAAGGGATTGTTCGGACAGCACATATCTTCTTTTACCTTGTATTTGGGTCTCTTATCCTCATTCTCTTATTGGCAATCCCCAGTTATGACTTTAATTACCTGCAACCTGTTCTCGGCTATGGACTGGCTAAGACTATAGAAACAGGAATCATCAGAACTGCAGCCTACGATGAGATCGTCTTTCTCGCAATTATTATTCGCTCTCTCCAAGGACTACAGGTCTTCAGAAAGGTTGGTTACCTAACTCTGATTTTAGGGGGGCTAACCTTTAGTGTCTGCTTAATCTGCATATTGGCAGCCTTTCAATACACTGTAGGAGGAGAACACCTCTCAGGCATGTACCAGTTATCCAGAGTTATTTACTTTACAAGATTTTTTCAGAGGATAGAATCTATTTTTTTATTTGTTTGGGTAATCTCTTCAGTTATTACAGTGGCGTTCATATTTTATATCTCTCTCAATGCCTATAGCAGGGTATTTAATATTAGTAATCATCGTCCCCTAATCTTACCTTTTACTTTCTTGACATTCATGTTTGCCTTTATTCCTAATAATTTTGCGCAGATCATGGAAATCCACCTGAGAGTTCTCAGGGAATTCAGTTCAGTCATCTTTATTTTCATACCTGTAATGGTTTTGCTTCTGGCTTTAATTAGAGGCAAGAAGGAGGTTAAAACCAGTGGAAAAGCTTAAGAAGATAATAGCTTTCATGACCATCTGTATGCTTTGTCTGGGATTGCCAGGTTGCTATGATGCAATCGAAATCGATGAAGAAGTGTATGCTCTAAGCATTGGGGTAGATAAGGGGATAAACAATGCAATTAGAGTCACTTTCCAGTATGCCACCTATATGGAAGACGGTGGAGGAGGTATGGGTGGCGGAGATGAAGAGAGCGGAGAAGTAGGTGGCACCATTGTTTCTACCGTGGAAGCTGCTTCTCTATTGGAAGCGATTAATGTCATGAACGCTGCTGTCAATAGACAAGTATCTTTGATGCACGCTAAGATGCTGATTTTTTCCGAAGAATTCGCCAGAGAAGGAGTGGGAAGATATATTGAACCTTTGAGCCGTTTCCGAGAGGTGAGAGAACTTATGCGTATCGTTGTCTGTAACGGAAAAGCTCAAGACTTTATTAAAGAAAATAAGTCATTAATTGGCAGTAATCCCTCCAAAGCATTAGAACTGATGTTTGAGCAGTCTAAGAATACTGGCTATTTTCCGGATATGATATTCGGCGACTTTTATGTAGATCTTCTTACTCCTTATGGTCAACCTGTTGCAGCCTACGCAGGGGTGAATGATTTTAAACAGCTCGATGAGGGGGAGGAAAATGAAAAACCTCCATTAAAGCCTGAGGTTGATATAGAACCCGGTGATATACCCAGAACAGGCGGGACAAAGAAAGAAATCTTCGGCCTTGCCGTTTTTGACGGAGATAGGATGGTGGGCACTCTCTCTCAGAATGAGACGCGCTTCTTCCTAATGGGCATCGGGGAATTTCAAAGAGGATTTTTTACTTTTGTAGATGAAAATGAACCAGAATTAATCTATGTTATTGAAGCACAATTGGCAAGAAAGCCAAGCATTAACGCGCGTATGGCGAATGGAGTTCCCATCATTGGATTAGAATTAGATATAAATATAGATATCATATCTATCCAAAGCCGAAGACACTATGAACAACTAAACAACATCGAAGGCTTTGAAAAGAATTTGGCAACTTATTTTGAACAGGGGCTAAAAAAAACAATCGATAAAACGCAAAAAGAATATAATGCAGATATCTTCCACTTTGGCAAGAAAGTTGCCGGAAACTTTAACACCATTCAGGAGTTGGATGATTACAACTGGATTGGTCATTACCAAGAGGCTATAGTTAATGTAAGTGTAAGTGTGAATGCTCGTCGATCAGGGTTTATATATGGGGCGACACCCATTCGTTCTACGGAATCCAAGAAAGGGGTAGAAGAACAAAAATGATACGTTATGTAGCAGCTCTTTTTATACTAGCTTGTGGTTATTATACGTTCACCTATGGAAAAAGCCTTTGGAAGGATGAAAACAATGTACTCGGTGGTATGGGTGCTATAATCATGGCAGGAATTGGGACTCTAATACCAATTGCTTATATGCTTATTAAGAAGTAAGTAAAAATCTTCTTGTCAGTAAATACTAATAGAAGCAATAATTTAAGGTGGAGAATGATGAAAAGATTTAAACTATGGCTATATGGAGCATCTGCATTATATGGCGGGGTAACGGTAGCTAAATATCTGGGAAGATCCTTGATTAACCGGATTGCAGATCAGTATACAAAAACAATTATGACCGATGAATATGGTGAGAACATGTGGGAGTTCGTTTCCGCCAGCAAACGGATTGGATTACAGAATATTGTGGAGTTAAATCTTCGGGCTCAATCAGGAAATATTATTGAACGTCCCTTAGGCAGTCCAAAAAAATATCCCTCTGTTCAAAGCCTGCTATTTCCTTTTGCCCAAATTGATGTTATGCCTACTCCGGGAGATACTGCCATTGATACCACTACGGTGATTGGGAAAAAATCAAAAAAACCTTTATACCTTAAGACGCCTATTATTATTTCAGGGATGGCTTATGGTTACGCTCTTAACGAGCGGTTTAGGTTGGCTCTTGCCAAAGGATCATCTCGGGCAGGTACAGCATTTAACTCCGGACAGAGTGGGTTTCTGCCTAAAGAGCGTAAAGCTGCCGATAAGGTCATCCTCCAGTATAACAGAGGTCATTGGAGTAAAAAGCCGGAAACTCTTCGTCAGGCAGATGGGATTGAACTGCACTTTGGTCAGGGAGCTTCGGGTGGTATCCCTATCGCTATGGAGCCTAATATGGTGACCAAACAAATGCGAAAGCAATTCGAGGTTAAAAAAGGCGAGAAGCTTATCTACCATTCTCGCATCCCAGAAATTAATAAGCCAGAAGATTTAATAAAAACAGTCAAAGAAATTCGCAACATAACTGACGGCATTCCTATAGGTGCTAAGATAGGTGCGGGAGATTTCATGGAGAAAGATCTTTATTGGATACTTGAGGCTGGAATGGATTTCGTAACCATCGATGGAGCTGAAGCAGCATCGAAAGGAGTGCCTCCAGCTATACTCGATGATTTTGGTTTACCTACTATTTATGCGATTACCAGAGCTATAAATTATCTAGAAAAAGAAAACGCCAGGAAAGAAATAGACGTCATTCTTGCAGGCAAATTAATTAACCCAGGTGATTTCCTAAAAGCGCTAGCTTTAGGGGCAGATGCCGTCTATATCGGCTCCGCAGCTCTTCTTGCTGCTTCCCATACCCAAGTTTTGAAGTCCTTACCTTTTGAGCCTCCTACTCAGGTGTCCTGGATGGATGGCAAGCAAGCAGCAAGGTTTAATATTGAGAAAGTGGCTCAAAGTTTAGCTAAGTATATTAATTCCTGTACGGAAGAAATGAAGATGGCTCTTACTGTAATGGGAAAAACATCTCTTCAACAATTATCTAAAAATGATTTGGTGGCTGTCGATCCCGTAGTATCAGAGATTACAGGTATTAGACCGGCACACATTCCACCTGAATAAAGATATGAGGACATTGACTTTCTCTCGTTCTTAGACTAGACTAATTGTAATGAAATCATAAGTTAATGCCTTTAATTTTGTCCTGAGAGACAAGCAAGGTAGATGAATAGTTGTACGGAATAAGTATGGCTGTCTGTCCTTGCAGGCAGTTTTTTTAGTATACGGAAAGGTGGATCAGAGAATGGAAGGGACACCGAAGAACAAAATTATGGATAAAGATGGTATCCGAAGAGCAGTAAGTCGAATCTCCCATGAAATAGTGGAGAAAAACAAAGGGACAAAAGATCTTATTCTGATTGGAATCAGAACAAGAGGGGTCCCTCTGGCTGAACGAATCAGAGAAAAGATATTAGAAATTGAAGATATCAATCTACCGTTAGGTTTACTGGATATCACTCTCTACCGTGATGATCTGAGTACTATTGGGGTTCAGCCTGTGGTCCATGAGACAAAAGTACCTTTCAGTATCGAGGGGAAAACGGTCATTTTAATAGATGATGTGCTCTTCACTGGACGAACAGTTAGGGCAGCTCTTGATGCCTTGATTGACTTAGGAAGGCCACAAAAGATTCAACTGGCCGTTTTAGTTGATAGAGGACATAGAGAACTTCCTATCAGAGCAGACTATGTAGGTAAGAATGTGCCTACATCCAGCAAGGAGATTATCTCGGTTTGCCTAGAAGAAATAGATAATAACGAAGAAGTCATCCTCTTGGAAAAGAGTAAAGAGAATAACTCCATATAAATGTATCTTATAAAGTATATACAATAATATAACTAACCCTTTAAAGGTTATCCTGAGAGATTTCCAAGGGTCAGAAGAATTTGATTATATTCCTCTGCCCATTTGGCAGAGGTTTTTTAATAGAAATATTCGGACATCCAACATCAAGCATCGAACTTAGACAAAAAAGGAGGCAATATAGATGAAGTGGAAACCTAAGGATTTGCTGGACTTAGACAACCTAACAACTGAAGAGATTGAACATATTTTGCAGACTGCTAAACCAATGAGAGAGATTCTCTCTCGACCGATTAAGAAATTACCCACTTTAAGAGGGAAATCAGTAGTCTTGCTATTTTATGAATCCAGTACCAGGACCCGTACTTCCTTTGAAAGTGCCGCCAAGATTCTGGGAGCGGATACTACAAACTTTACGGTTGCTCAGAGTAGTATTACTAAAGGGGAAAGTCTTCTTGATACAGCCAAGACTATCCAAGCCATGAATGTTGATTTAGTAGTAGTTAGACATTCCAGTTCCGGGGCAGCAGATTTCCTTGCTGACACCTTAAAAGCAAGCGTTATCAATGGTGGAGATGGTCAGCATGCTCATCCGACTCAAGCTCTGTTGGATTTGTTCACCATCCAAGAGAGAATTGGGGATATTAAAGGGAAGAAGGTCGTAATCGTCGGCGATATCATCCATTCTAGAGTAGCTCGTAGTAATGCAATCGGACTTCAGAAAATGGGGGCTGACGTAACTCTTGTAGGGCCACCGACCTTACTTCCCACAGAGATGAGTTATCTGGGTATTAAGTTATCTCATGACCTGGATAAGGAACTTCCAGGAGCAGATGTGGTTATGGCTCTTCGTCTTCAATTAGAAAGGCAACAAAGTGGCCTTTTTCCATCAATCAGAGAATACAGCAAACTGTATGGGTTGAGTGTGGATAGGATAAAGAAAACAGGGAAGCAAACTATAGTCATGCATCCCGGCCCTATGAACAGAGGGGTAGAGATTGCCAGTGATCTTGCTGACAGTGTTCAGTCAGTCATAGAAAAACAGGTTACCAATGGAGTGGCTATCAGAATGGCACTAATTTATCTGCTTATTGGGGGAGGGACAGGCAATGTTGTGGATTAAGAACGTTACTGTGATAGATCCTGGCCAGGGGGTTTCAGGGGTAAATGATGTCCTAGTCCAAAAGGACAAGATTGTAGAAGTAGGTCCTAGCTTTAAAGCAAAGGAAGTTTTGGTTAAGTTAGGGGTAACGGATATCAATGAGGTCAACCAAATAGATGGTGATGGCAAGTATCTGTTTCCCGGACTGATAGATGTTCATGTTCATTTACGCGAACCGGGACAGGAAGATAAAGAAGATATCGCTAGTGGATCACGGGCAGCCATAAGGGGAGGGTTCACTTCAATCATGGCCATGGCCAATACTTTTCCTATAGTAGACCAGAGAGCAGTGGTGGAATTTATTAAGCTCCAAGCTCGGAGAGCTGGTATGGCAAGGGTATACCCAATCTCAGCTGTGACTAAAGGGTTTAAAGGCCAGGAATTGGTAGAGATGATGGATATAAAAGATGGAGGAGCAGTAGGATTTTCCGATGATGGCAAAGGTATCCAAAATGCCGAGATAATGCGCCTGGCTTTAGAATATGTCAAACTTACTGGCTGCCCTATCATCAGCCACTGTGAGGATGAAGCTTTAGCTAGTAAAGGCGTCATGCGCAGAGGTAGAACCAGCGCCAGGTTAGGTCTTCCAGGGATACCAGCGAGTTCAGAAAGTGTGATGGTAGCCCGAGATATACTCTTAGCAGCGGAGACCGGAGGCAAACTTCATATCGCTCATGTCTCGACCAAAGAAAGTGTCGAGATGATTAGATGGGCTAAGGGTAAGGGGATAGATCTCTCAGCCGAAGTGAATCCCCATCACCTCATATTTACAGATGAAGATATCACATTGACAGATACCTCCTATAAAGTAAATCCCCCACTACCTTCCCGAGAAGATCAAGAAGCATTGTTAGAGGGAATAATCGATGGGACCATCGATATGCTGGCCACAGATCATGCACCTCATACATGGGAAGAGAAAGCTAGACCTTTTCAGGAAGCTCCTTTTGGGATTAATGGTTTGGAGACTTCCCTGGCTGCAGTCTGGCAGAAACTGGTTCAATCCGGCAAACTAACTCCCGAAAAATTGGTGGAGTGCTGGTCATTAAATCCTGCACAACGATTCGGGATAGAAGGCGGGACCCTTAAGCCAGGTTCTCTGGCGGATATGGTTTTGTTTGACCCGCTGTATAAAGAAGAGATCTCCACAGAGGCAATGGAATCCAAATCTGGAAACACGCCTTTCCTAAAGAAAGAACTACAAGGATTCCCTGTTATCACTTGGGTAGAGGGAAGAATGCTTATGAAGAATAGAAAGATAATTTAAGATTACACTCGTAATATAAGAACAAGAATTTATTGAGAATGATAAAAGATTTTTAGTAGTGAGAAAAGTAAGGAGGAGAAGAAAATGGCATGGCTTGTCTTAGAAGATGGGAAAAGTTTCGAAGGAGAAAAATTCGGGGCCTGGCCTAAAGAGGATAAAGAAGTTTATGGAGAAGTCGTTTTCAATACTTCCATGACTGGATATCAAGAGATGATAACCGACTTGTCTTATGCAGGTCAGATCCTAACATTTACTCAACCACAGATAGGAAACTACGGCTGGCATAATGAAGAAAGCGAAGCAAGTAAGAACCTTTTAAAAGGGTTGGTTGTTAGAGAGTTATCGGCAGGAGAAGGAAGTTTTCATGCGGATAGAACCTTAGAAAGCTATTGTCTTAAACAAAGTATTCCAGGCTTAAAAGGAATCGATACCAGAGAGTTGACTAGACACATTAGAAAGAACGGAACCTTGCCAGGGGTAATGGTTTCTAAACTGGATAATGGTTTAAGCTATTGGCAGAATCATGGTTCATTATCCCTCCAGCCAAATAGACACTGGGTTTATCAAACCACAGTAGCAGAGGAATATGTTATTCCTGGAGATGGCCCTATCCTAGCAGTCTTGGATTTCGGTGCTAAACGCAACATTCTTCGTTGCTTGCAAAAGAGAGGCTTCAAACTTCATGTATTTCCGGCTGGAACTTCTGCTGATGAAATAATGGATATCAATCCTAAGGGATTGGTGTTAAGTAACGGCCCGGGGGACCCCGGTGACTTACCGGAGATCGCCGAAAATATTAGTAATCTTATTTCTAAATTGCCTATCCTAGGGGTCTGTATGGGTCATCAGATTCTTGCTATGGCAGCAGGTGCAAAAACCTATAAACTGCCTTTCGGCCACAGAGGTGGAAATCATCCCGTACAAAATAGAGAAAGCTTAAAAGTTACGATGACTTCTCAGAATCATGGATATGCAGTGGATGAGGAATCTCTTAAAGGAACCGGTTTTAAAGTACTGTACTCTAACTTGAACGATGGAACGGTAGAAGGGATGAAACATGAAAACTTTCATGTCCTTACCGTCCAGTATCATCCAGAAGCTGCACCTGGGCCGGAAGAAAATGAGGAGATTTTTGACCAATTCGTTGAGATGTTGAAGTAAGTTAATAATGTGAAAGGCTGCACCGTATCATGCACTTTTCGGCAATAACGCCCTCCTGGCGTAAAGTCCACGGATGGACAAATACCGCGGTGCCATGGATGGCAAGGAGCGGTAAACTGCCGCGCTCCGCATCCGTGCTCCGCTTGTCGTGCATGCTACGGTGTAGCTTAGATTTAACATTGTGTATTGAATAAGGGGCAAATTAGATTAGATTATATAAATACAGGCCATTAGTGGCCGTAAGGAGGGAAGCAAATGCCGAAGGGTAATTGGAAAAAAGTTATGGTTATAGGCTCGGGGCCTATTGTGATAGGACAAGCTGCGGAATTCGATTATGCAGGGACTCAGGCTTGTCGTGCATTAAGGGAAGAAGGAGTCGAGACAGTTCTTGTTAACTCCAATCCAGCTACCATCATGACAGATAAGGAAGTAGCGGATAAAGTTTATATCGAGCCTCTTACTCTTGAGTTTTTAGAAAGAATCATAGAGAAAGAAAGGCCAGATGGTCTCCTTCCTACTATGGGTGGACAGACAGGGCTAAATCTCGCTTTTCAACTATCCAAAGCCGGAGTCCTGAAAAGATGTGGTGTTGCTTTATTAGGTACACAGTTGGACAGCATAAGCAAAGCCGAAGATAGGGAACATTTTCGTAATTTGATGCAGGAAATAAATCAACCTATACCCCAGAGTACAATTGTATCCGACGTTGATGACGCTCTTAAATTTGCAGAGGAAATAGGATATCCCCTAATCGTTCGCCCTGCTTTTACCTTAGGAGGCACAGGTGGAGGGATAGCAAACGATGCTACAACTCTAAGAATGATAGCCACAAGCGGGATTAAAGCCAGTATGATAGGGCAGATACTGATCGAAAGAAGTGTAGCCGGCTGGAAAGAAATCGAATATGAGGTATTAAGAGACAGCTGTGGCAATAGTATCACGGTATGTCATATGGAAAACATGGATCCTGTAGGAGTCCACACTGGAGATAGTATTGTTGTAGCACCATGTCAGACGTTGACGGATAAAGAAATTCAAACATTAAGAACAGCATCTTTGAAGATAGTAGCAGCCTTAGGTATTGAGGGAGGGTGTAATGTTCAATTGGCCCTTCATCCGGAAAGGTTGGAGTACTGTGTTATAGAAGTGAACCCTCGGCTCAGTCGCTCCAGTGCATTGGCATCTAAAGCTACGGGTTATCCAATAGCCAAGATAGCTGCCAAAATCGCTATCGGCTATACTTTAGCTGAGCTACCTAATGCAGTTACTGGCAAGACATCAGCATGTTTCGAACCGGCTCTAGATTATGTAGTGGTGAAAATTCCTCGTTGGCCTTTCGATAAATTTTCTGATGCTGACCGCACCTTGGGCACTCAGATGAAGGCCACAGGTGAGGTAATGGGTCTGGGACGCAATCTGGAGACCGCACTCTTAAAAGCTGTTCGTTCTTTGGAGAATAAGTCCTTTGGTTTACTCTCTGAGGAACTGAAGAAACTCAGCGACCAGGAAGTCCAAGCTAAATGTCAGAAACCAGAGGATAATATTCTTTTCATAATAGCAGAGGGATTCAGACGAGGATGGACAGTAGACAGGATCAATTCACTTAATGAATGGAATCCTTATTTTTTGAAAAAGATTAAAGGAATTGTAGAGTTCACTGAAAAGGTTAAAGATAATCCATGGGATTTAGAGA
Organism: Gracilibacter sp.; assembly: GCA_024637055.1. GTDB lineage: Bacteria > Bacillota > Desulfitobacteriia > Desulfitobacteriales > Syntrophobotulaceae > Gracilibacter. Next base: position 12,793 of record JAGXFZ010000112.1, read on the forward strand.
CACTTCGTAAAGCTAAGCGTCTAGGCTTCTCTGATAAGGAGGTAGCGGGACTATGGCAAGCAGAAGAGATAAAAGTATACGATTTCAGAATTAATAACAATCTTAGACCTGTTTTTAAAATGGTTGATACGTGTGCAGGCGAGTTTGAAGCGACCACCCCATACTTCTATTCCAGTTATGATGTTGAGGATGAAGTCGAAGTAACAGATAGGAGAAAGATAGTAGTGCTGGGTTCAGGTCCTATTAGAATTGGACAAGGGATTGAGTTTGACTATTGTTCGGTGCATGCAGTTAAAGCTTTGAAAAAAGCCGGCATAGAAAGTATTATAATAAATAACAACCCTGAAACAGTCTCTACCGACTTTGATACGGCAGATAGACTTTATTTCGAACCTTTGACAATAGAGGATGTGTCTGCTGTCTTGGATAAAGAAAAGCCTGAAGGAGTTGTGGTTCAGTTTGGGGGGCAGACAGCCATCGGCTTATGCAAGGATTTGGTTGCCCGCGGCTATAAAGTATTAGGGACTACAGTTGAAGATATCGATAGAGCAGAGGAAAGAAGTGTTTTCGATGATGTGTTGCAGGAAATAGGAGCAAAACGTCCTAGAGGAGGGTGTATCTCCAGCATGGAGGAAGCTGTAACTCTGGCGGAGGAAATAGGATTTCCTTTAATTGTGCGACCATCCTATGTCTTAGGTGGAAGGGCAATGCAGATAGTCTACGATGGACAGGAGTTAGAAAGAGTTTTTGGCCATGCTATCTTAGAGTTTCCAGGACAACAAATCTGGATGGATCAGTACCTTCTCGGTAGAGAAGTAGAGGTTGATGCGATCTCCGACGGCGAGAGAGTATGTATCCCAGGAATTATGGAACATTTGGAAAGAGCAGGGGTTCACTCCGGTGATTCTATCGCAGTTTATCCTCCTCAGAAGGTAAATCAGGAAACACAGCAAATCATATCTGATCTTACCATCTCTATAGCCCGTAGTTTAAATATTAAGGGACTGCTGAATATTCAATATGTCATTCATAAAGATGAAGTTTATGTTATTGAGGTTAATCCCCGCTCCAGCCGTACCGTTCCTTTCCTGAGTAAGGTTACAGGCGTGCCTATTGTCGAACTGGCCACGCGCGTAATACTGGGAGAGAGCCTATATAGTATGGGGATCGCATCAGGAATCTGGCCAGTAGGAAAGCATGTGGCTGTAAAAGCCCCGGTTTTTTCATTTTCTAAATTGCTCATGGTGGAGCCATCTCTCGGTCCTGAGATGAAGTCAACAGGTGAAGTGATGGGAATTGACAGAACTTACGAGAAAGCTCTGTACAAAGCTCTTTTAGCCTCGGGAATGCATATGTTGGCTCATGGCACAGTCTTGGCGACTTTGTCAGATAGAGATAAAGAAGAAGGCATTAAACTTGTTCAAAGATTCTACAATCTTGGATTCCGTATTATAGCCACGAAAGGAACTGCTCAGGCTTTGGAATCTACAGGGATAGAAGTTGAAACAGTAAGTAAACTGCATACCGGATCGGATGAAATAACAGAGAAGATAAAAAAAGGCCAAATTCAATGCGTCCTGAATACTACCACTCATGGCAAAATAATTGCCAGTGATGGTTTTGCTATTCGTAGAGCAGCGGTAGAACAGGGTATACCTTGTTTTACCAGCATGGATACTGCTGAGGCATGGCTTCATGTTCTGGAAACAAACTCACCAAGCATAATTCCACTCAGTTAAGAGATTCTACGCGCAAGGGAGTGATATATTCAATGATTCTCAAGGAGAGAGTAGTAGAGAACAGGATTATGGGTCATCCTGCTCAAGGCTTATACAAGATGGTACTCAGCGGTCAAATTGCTCAAACTGCTATACCTGGCCAATTCATTCATCTTCAAGTGGCTGACAGCAATGATCCTCTCCTCCGAAGACCTCTAAGTATCGCAGGAATCGATAAGGTGAAAGAAGAGGTAACTATTTATTACAAGGTGATAGGCAAAGGAACAGAGCTTCTTACCAGAATAAGAGAGAATGAACATGTAAGTGTACTCGGACCTCTGGGAACTGGCTTCACGATCCCTGAACAAGGAGAACTGTTACTCGTTGCCGGAGGGATCGGAGTATTTCCTCTTCTTTCCCTAATCCAAGTGATTGATAATGAAAAGGTCAGAGTAAAGCTTCTCTGGGGTGGTGAGAATAAGCAGTTTATGGAAAGTGCTGGTTTAATAGATATTGAGAAAATGGGAGTCGACATGGAGATGTCTACCCTTGATGGCAGCCTAGGTACTCAAGGTTTAGTGACGGCACTCTTGGAATCCTACCTGGATGGTGGTAGAATCACCGAGCTAAAAGATAAAGGTAATCTCAAGGTGGCAACTTGTGGGCCTAAGGGGATGTTGAAAGCGGTCACAAACATATGTCTTAGTCACAAAGTCCCTGTGGAAGTCTCTTTGGAAGAGCGTATGGCTTGCGGCGTAGGAGCCTGTTTAGGTTGTGTCTGTTCGGTTAAAGATTCAGAAGGTAACCTCAAAAGGAAGAGGGTCTGCAAGGAAGGTCCTGTTCTGGATGGGAAGGAGGTTGTTTGGGATGAGTAAGGTAAACTTGAAGACGGAGCTAGCCGTTTTGAAGCTCAGGAACCCTATCATAACCTCTTCCGGCACTTATGGTTTCGGTGAAGAATATGCCCCCTACTGTCCACCATCTCTTCTTGGAGCCATAACGGTAAAAGGAATAACTCCTTTACCCCGTCTAGGGAATCCGGTGCCTCGTTTAGCAGAGACTCCTGCTGGTTTATTGAATTCTGTTGGGTTGGAGAATCCGGGGTTGGAGGAATTCAAGAAATCTTATCTTCCTAAACTACCGGGGCTGGATACCGAAGTGATCGTTAATATTTCAGGATTCTCTATTGAAGATTATACTTTTTTGGCTTCCGCTTTTCAAAGTGATTCTGGTATAGCCGCCTTGGAGGTCAATATTTCCTGTCCCAATATCAAACATGGCGGAATGGCTTTTGGCACTCATCCTGAGAGTGCTCAAGAGGTGATAGCTACAGTCAGGAAGAATACAGATCTGCCTATTATAGCTAAGCTCTCCCCGAACGTCACCGACATTGCAGAGATGGCTAAAGCTGTAGAACGGGGTGGGGCAGATATTATCTCTCTTATTAATACCTTACTGGGTATGAGTATAGATATAAGATCTCAGAAACCAGTATTGGCTAATAAGATGGGAGGACTATCAGGGCCTGCTGTCCGTCCAATAGCGGTTAGGATGGTATACCAAGTGTACGAAGCTGTGGATATTCCTATTATTGGGATGGGTGGGATATCTACCTGGCAAGATGCTGTGGAATTCATGCTGGCTGGGGCCAGTGCTGTCAGTATAGGGACGGCTAATTTTGTTAATCCTATGGCACCCATTGATATCCTTACTGGGTTGGAAGAGTATTGTCAGCAGAGGGGATATGGGTCGGTTCGGGAGATTGTTGGGTTGGCGCATCAGAGATAGTTAGAGGATCCAGCGCAGCAAGTGCTCTTCGGCAGTAACAACCTCCTGTTGTAACGGCCACGGATGGCCTAATACCGCAGTGCCATGGAGGGCATGGAGCGGTAAACTGCCGCGCTCCGCCTCCATGCTCCGCTTGCCGCACTCACTGCACTGTATCCTTAGCCTTATCCTGATTAACGAGAGGATGATGAATGTAATGGATGATAAGCTTAGTTTAAATGAGAAAATCATAGTTGCCTTGGATGTTGACTCTAGGGAGAAGGCTGTTCAACTTGCTAGAGAGTTGGCTGGTAGCGGTTGCTGGTTGAAAGTGGGATTGGAACTTTACGCTCTGTCGGGGCTCGGTTTGATTGAGGAATTCAAAAAGCTTGGGTTCAATATTTTTTTGGATCTCAAACTGCATGATATCCCTACCACAGTGGAAAAAACTTTGAGGGTTCTTACTTCTTCTGGGGTGGATATGGTTAATGTCCACTGTGGTGGGGGTTATGAAATGATGGCTAGAGCCGCTGAGGTCTGTCACAGGGCAGATAAGACTATAATCGGGGTTACTGTACTTACAAGCATGGGGCAACAGGAGATAGCTTCTCTAGGTGTTCAGGGAAGCACGGAAGAGCAAGTAATAAGATTGGCTAAATTGGCCAAGAAGGCTAATCTGGATGGAGTTGTGGCATCTGCTCAAGAATCAAAAGTTTTACGCGAGGAATGCGGTACGGAGTTTTTACTGGTAACACCGGGTATTCGCCCGGCTTGGAGTGAGCAAAATGACCAGGTAAGGGTACTTACCCCTCAAAAAGCTCTAGAGGAAGGAAGCTCCTATCTGGTAGTTGGAAGGCCGATTACCATGGCTGAGAATCCAAGAGAAGCGTTGGGAAAGTTGTGGGATTAGGGCGTGATAAGGGTAGGATTTTGATAAAATAACCAATCTGAAAAAATGTACAGGCTAAGGTTTTAATAAACTTTAACCTGTACATTTTGTGATTTAGGCTATATTAGACGCAATCAGGTAATAATTATTTAAACTTGTTTCATTAGGAATCCCTCCTTATAGTCTTATAACCATGCTCTATGAGTTCTTATGAACGTTTTAATTCAATAAGGAGTGTTTGAACGTAGGTCATTATTATATTAAGGCGTCTATTTATCATTGACCTTAATAATATTAAATGATATATTAACATTATTAAAGGAGTGGTGAGTATGGCTATAGACGTAATGCCGGATTGGGTCGCAAATTTAGATGATGAAGATATCAACTTTGTAAAAAAATTTTTGTTAGCTTCAGGCTCGTTAAAAGAAGTAGCTGCTGTATATGGAGTGACCTATCCTACGGTAAGGCTACGCTTAGACCGCTTAATACAGAAGATACAGATAAGTGAAGATACCACCAATGAACCATATATCTCATTGATAAAACGATTGGCTGTAAATGATAAAATTGACTTTGATACAGCCAAGGTTTTAATTTCGGAATATAAGAAACTAGAAAAGGAGAATTAGTTTTATGAATGTGCCAGTAAATCTTTTAGTTTTATTACTAGTCCTAATTGGCATTATCGTACTTCAAGTATATTTATCAAAAGCAGAGAACAAGCGGCTAGGTCTTATTCTACCTGCAATAAATGTTTTTTTCTCTATTATTGTTGTTTTAGGTATGGCTTTTTATGGCAACGAATCATTTGGGCAAATCGTTATGATGATCCTTTATGTGCTTTTTATCTATAACATTCCAACATTCATTCTTTTAGGTATATATTTTGCTTGTCGTGAAAAACGAAAAAAGAATAAAGAGATTGAGAAGATGAATATTCAAGACCTAGATTAGTGTAAATCGTTATTATCAATGGCTTGTAGCGTGTTTTTCAGTGTGGGAATTGACAAAATTTATTAATAAAGGGTATAAATGGTGAGGTATAGGAGCGTATTATTCTGTAATAAAAGGTGGTGATATGATTGGAAGTTAATCAAGCCCGTAAATCGAAGAAAAAAGGGAAGCTCAAGATCTTTTTTGGTTATGCCACAGGGGTGGGGAAAACCTATTCAATGCTTGACGATGCGCACAGTGAATTAAGAAAGGGTATTGATGTTGTCGTTGGATACATACAACCTCATACAAAACCAGAAACCATACATTTGCTAGATGGATTGTTTGCCCTACCACCTAAAGTAGTCGTGAAAAATAATCGTTCATATATGGAATTTGATATAGATGCTGCACTAAACAGAAAACCAGAACTCATTTTAGTTGATGAACTTGCGCACACTAATGCTGCGGGGATGCGAAATAAGAAACGATACCAAGATATAGAAGAACTACTCAATGCAGGGATAGATGTCTACACAACACTTAACATCCAAGATATCGAGAGTCTGAGGGATATTGTGCAGGATATACCTGAAGCTAATGTTAAGGAAACGATACCCGACTACATTTTTGATAAAGCCGACAAGGTCGCGTTAATTGATATTGAACCAGACGAACTGTTAAACAGATATGGAGAGAAGATTATCTTGAGCATTGATAACTTGCGTCTATTGCGTGAGGTTACTATGCGCAAGGCTGCAGATAGGATCAGTAATAGTAATCAGAATGGACAGGTATTATCTGCAGAAATGGTCAGGACTAAGTTTTTAGTTTGTATCAGCTCTTCCCCGTCCGCTGAAAAATCTATCCGCTGGACTGCAAGAACGGCAGAGGCTTTTCATGCACCATGGATTGCTTTATATGTAGAGAACATGGAAAGCAAGTATCTTGACGTTACCGAAAAGGAAAGCATTCAGGCTAATTTGGATCTGGCTGAGGTTTTAGGCGCGAAGATTGTAACTCTTAATGGACATGATGTTGCTTCCGTTGTTGCTGAGTATGCCAGGCATTCCGGCATAACAAATATTGTTATAGGGAAAGGCAGAAACAGAAAAACACTTAAGGGCTTACTAGAGATGGATATAGAAAATAAGCTCATCTCGCTGTTAGCAGGTATTGAAATTCACATTATCCCTGCCAGTAATGTGCAAAGGTCATATCGACAGCCAAGGAAAATGCATATTAAAGAAGACTTATTCTTATCGTGGTCTGATACGATGCGAACCATAGGAGTTCTGTTCGGAGCCACCTTATTCTCAACAGGACTACATTCCCTTCAATTTGGTAATCAAAATGCGATTATGGTATATATCTTATCCGTTCTCTTTATTTCCAGAATCACAATGGGGTACGTTTATGGAATCGCTGCTTCTGCCTTAAGTGTTTTACTGTTTAATTTCTTCTTTGTTTCCCCCTTATATACATTCCATGCTATACAGCCTGGTTACTCGCTCACTTTCTTAATTATGCTTATTGTAGCCTTGATTACAAGCACATCGACCGTGCGAATAAAAACACAGGCACATCTTGCGGTGGAGCGAGAAGTTCGGACAGAAGTACTGTATGAGATTAATAAAAAATTATTAGTAACCAGAGGTGTTCAAAGTATTGTAACGTTGACCAATGAATACCTTGTAAAGCACTTCAGCTGTTCGACAATCTTTTATACCCATGACCCTCAGGTTGGTTCAAATGGAAGCTTGATGCAATCAGCTATCGATGATGATGCTTCGTTTATGCTATCTGAGAGCGAACGCGCAGTCGCCCATTGGGTCTTTTTCAATCAGAAACAAGCAGGAGCAGGGACGGATACGCTGATGGGATCAAGTGCTTTTTATATACCTATTATTTCTCAAGAAAATGTTCTTGGAGTAATCGGTCTCTCATCGGTAAAAGGTAAGCTGAACAGAGAGGAACGTCTATTATTACAAATGATAACCTCACAGGTAGCAATGGCCTTAGAACGACAGTACTTATCAGATGAACAAAGGCAGATGCTTATTGAATCAGAAAAGGAGAAAATGAGAAGCAATCTACTCAGGGCAATTTCTCATGATCTTCGCACCCCCCTCACTGGTATATTAGGGGCCAGCTCTGCTATCTTGGAAAATAGTGAATCCTTAGATAAACAGACACAGTATAAATTGGTTTCCAATATCAAAGAAGACTCTCAATGGCTCATTCGTATGGTAGAAAATCTTCTGTCAATAACACGGATCAAGGAAGGGACAATGAATGTCACCAAAACAAATGAGGCTGCTGAGGAGATTGTGGCCGAAGCTATCCGGCGTACCCGTAAGCTATATTCCAATCGGAAAATAGTTGTGAAAGTACCAGATAAACTTTTGACAGTTCCTATGGATGCAACATTAATTGAGCAAGTGCTCATTAATCTTCTTGATAATGCTATCAAACAGTCTCCTGATGATTCAGAGATTGAGGTTGAAGTGAGAAAAGATGGAGAAAATGCAGTGTTTGAGGTGATTGACTATGGTGAAGGAATAGCCGAAGAGGATTTCCCTTATTTATTTGAAAGTTATGTTCCGAATGGAAAGCGAAGTTCAGATTCAGCAAGAGGTCTGGGAATAGGATTATCGATTTGTATGTCTATTGTAAGAGCTCATAGTGGGCAAATGAGCGCTGCCAATAAAGTACGGGGTGGTGCAGTTTTTCAATTTAAACTGCCTCTCGAGGAGGTTATTTATAATGAACAATAAACCTTTAATCTTGATTGTTGAGGATGATGAAAGAATATGCAACTTTATTTCTGCAATATTAACCTCCAATGATTATCATATCATTAAGACAAATAAGGGTAAGGAAGCTATCTCCATGGCAGCATCTTATTCTCCAGATTTAATTTTACTTGATTTGGGATTGCCTGATTTGGACGGCATAGAAGTAATAAAAACTATCAGACAGTGGACAGAAATCCCGATTATCGTTGTATCTGCACGTGGACAAGAGCAGGAAAAGGTAGAAGCACTAGATTTAGGAGCGGATGATTACCTCACAAAACCATTTGGAACATCGGAGCTGCTGGCGAGAATAAGAACGGGGATTCGGCACAGTCCCAAAGGTGTAAATGTTGGTTATCTTGAATCAGAGAAAAAAACTGTTGGGGATTTTGAAATTAACTATGCTAAAAGACTTGTATCTATAGCAGGAAAAGAAGTCCATCTTACTCCAATAGAATACAAAATTATCGTGTTGCTTTCTAAAAATATTGGGAAAGTACTTACTCACGATTATATAATGAAGGAAATATGGGGACCATATACCAACGAAAGGCAAGCACTTCGGGTAAACATGGCTAATATCCGGCGCAAACTGGAGCTCAACGCTGCAGAACCAAAATACATCGTAACAGAGGTTGGTGTCGGATACCGAATGATTGAAGGAATATAAAAGCAACCAAAGAGGGAAGCAGTTATTCTCTAGTCTTCTCAGGATTTCTTCAACCACTAAGATATTAATTATCTGTTTTAGATTATAAGCTAGCCTTTACCTTTTTGAGTCCGTCTTCTCGAATAGCGAAGCCTTGCCCTGCTGGGCATATATAGATATTCTTATTTTTTACATAGGTGAATTTATCACTATATATATATTGAAGCAATTTATAAATTATACTAAATTGTATACATTATTATTTGGTGTTTTATGAAGGATTCTCTCCTTTATTATTGAAGGGAAATATGATAATAAAATGATTAAATAGGAGGGAAAAAAATGTTAAAATATTTTGAAAGATTTCAAAAAGAGAGAAGCAAGAAGGAAAAAAAAGACACTGCTAAAAAAGTAGCAGCGGGACTAACTGCTGGTGTTGCCGTCGGTACAACAGCAGGTGTATTGTTGGCACCTAAATCTGGCAAAGAAACTAGAGAGGATATCTCTAATAAGGCTACAGAAACTCTTGAAAAGAGTAAAGAAACATTAAGTGAGAAAGCTCAAAAAATTTCAGATATGAAAGAAGAAGCAAAAGAAAAACTCAGTAGTAAAGCTAATGAAATTTCAGAGAAGAAGGAAGAAGCAAAAGATAAACTCAGTGGTAAAGCTAATGAAATTTCTGAAACGAAGGAAGAAGCCAAAGAAAAAATTGAAGAAATTGTAGATGACACTATAGAAACTATACAAGAGAAGTCAGAAACATTAAAAAACAAGAAGATGTAACTATAAAATGGGTAAGTAATAATTGGCAGGTGAAAATGCGGACCAATCACTATAAGTTGTAAGTATTAACCTAATAGAAACGGCAAATACTGTTAAAGAAAATACACAGGATCTAGCCGCCTGCATCAAGATAATTAGTAAATTATTTAGCCTAATTACCCAAGTTATATTTCCTAAAAAGAATAAGTGATCTTAAAAAATAGTTAGATAAAAGACCAAACGTCTTTTATCTAACTATTTAAGGTATCACATAATAAACTTTATAAAGGGAAGAATATGGATTTAAATATCAAGTTCTATAAATACATTGTTTCAATAATCTTAATTCTTTTGGTCATCTTTTTACTTGGACAAATAGGTTTTGTTTTAGACCCTTTAATAAGCATATTAAAAATAATATTATTTCCTTTTATTGGGGCAGGTCTTTTTTATTACTTACTTAGGCCTTTAATACGTTATTTAGGGAAGAAGATAAACAAAACTGTTGCCGTTATAAGTGTTTTTCTAGCTATTATTGGACTGGTTGCTATACTAAGTATCTTCGGCGGTGAATTTGTTCAAAGAGAATTTAACACCTTCATCAACGAACTTCAGGCTATTCAGAAAAGCACTGAAAATATTCTAAGCGAAGACAGTTGGTGGATATTCCAGACACAAGAACTGGAGTCTAAAGTAATATCGATATTGGATCCGACTATTAGAAAGCTTGGAGAGAATATTACTTCCTGGGTTTCTACAGTTTTAAATATAGGTACGATTACAATTCTTATACCCATTGTCACATTCTTCTTATTAAAAGATGACACGTTATTCTACAATAGTATGATTAAATTGATTCCGAAAAAGCATAGAAACACTGCTACTCTCCTTCTAAGAGATATTGACGATACCCTTTCGACTTATATTACTGGACAATTAATTGTTGCTACCTTTTTAGGAATAATAACGTACATAGGTTATTTAATAATTGGACTCCCTAATGCTATGATCCTTGCGCTTTTTTTGATGGTGGCCTCCATTATCCCCTATCTAGGGCCGTTTATAGCTTCTTTACCAGCAGTACTTATAGGCTTAACTAGTGACTATTTTATGGCGATAAAAGTAGTAATCGTTTTAACTGTAGCCCAACAACTAGAGGGAAATCTAATCAGCCCAAATGTAATGGGGAATCGTCTCGGTATACATCCGCTAACCATCATTTTTATTGTCATTGTAGGAGTAGCGTTATATGGTTTCATTGGTGCTTTTATTGCTATTCCTGTTTATAGCGTGATTAAAGTTATCATTTTGCATTTTTTTGGAGAACAAACAGAGAACGATCAATAAGATTTTAGTCTTATTCTTGTTATCGCTTAAAGACAAGGGACAGACAGACCAGGGAATTGCCTGTCCTGTCTGTCCCTTGTCTGTCCGAAGCAAAGCTAAAACCTTACTTTATACCTAGGAAAAAGGTGTAAATAAAATAGGGCTTTAGCTTTTTTCTTTATAGAATCTTAATGCCAAGCTATTAAATCTGAACACCATCTTTATATCATATCTGATATAAGTATATGTGCGGATACAGAAAACAATTTTGTAGTAAACTAGGGAGCTAATAAATTATGAACTTTCAAATTGTGCTTTCGATTCTTGGCAGATTATTGATAGTCTTTTCCTCTGCAATGGTGATTCCTTTAACCTTAGCTGTTATCAATGAAGATTCTAGTCGCATGGCATTTCTTTTTTCAATATTTATCACCATTCTGTTAGGACTTATATTCATGAAACAGAAAAAAATAAGCGTTAGAGGAATAGGGGCAAAGGAAGCAATTGCAACCGTAGCTGCAGCCTGGGTACTCATAACAATTTTAAGTGCCCTACCCTATAGCCTTTCAGGTGTTGTCCCGACATATATCGATGCACTTTTTGAAGCTTCTTCTGGTCTTACTACAACTGGTGCGAGTGTCATCAGTGATGTAGAAAGTTTACCTGCCTCAATTCTTCTATGGAGAAGCATGACTCAGTGGCTAGGTGGGATGGGTATTATTGTTTTATTCATTATCTTGCTTCCAACAGGAATAGGTGCGGTCCATTTGTTTAATGCTGAGGTTCCAGGACCTGTAAGCGAACGAATTATGCCCCGGATACGCGACACTGCATTAATTCTTTGGAAGATCTACATTTTCCTGACAATGGTGCTTATCTTACTGCTTTGGCTTGCAGGGATGGGCTTTTTTGATGCGATTAATCACGCCTTTACTACTATGGCAACGGGTGGGTTTTCGACTAAGAATACAAGTATCGCGTATTTTGATAGTTTGTTGATCGAAACAATCATTTCATTTTTTATGATCTTGGCTGGTGTCAACTTTGGAGTATTCTTGCTGATATTGTCCAAAAAAAGCCTTAAGCCATTTCGCAACACAGAATTATTAACCTACTTGATGATAATTATAACCGCAATATTTGCTATCGCTGCAAGTCTTTGGCTGGGGGCGGGACAATCTATACAGTACGCTTTTAGGTATGCACTCTTCCAAGTTGCCTCAATCGCTACGACTACTGGATATGCTACTGCAGACTTTGATGCCTGGCCATCTCTAGCCAAGATTGTCTTATTAGTTCTAATGTTTATTGGCGGATGTGCAGGATCAACAGCCGGAGGTATGAAAGTATCTCGAATTATCCTACTTGTAAAGAGTTTCAGGAGTGATTTAAAAAAGATAATACAACCTCATGAGGTTACTTGTATTCAACTTGACGGCAAGCCAGTCGATACCAATATTCTCAATAGGGTCGGTGTTTTTTTCTTCATATATATACTTTTTTTTGTACTAGCGAGTATTATTATGGCAGGCACTGGCTTAGAACCTTTTGATGCCATGAGTGCCGCAGCGGCCACTCTCGGAAGTATCGGTCCTGGTTTTGGAGTTGTTGGCCCGACCACAACATATGCTGGTATTAGCCTTTTCGGAAAATTCATTTTAACGATTTGCATGCTTCTGGGCCGTTTAGAGTTTTTTACTTTGCTTATCATAATTAATCCAGAATTCTGGACGAAAAGGAGAGGTTGGTAAACTTTCTATCCATTAACTTATTAGTTGTGTAGGATTTGTATTAAACTGTAACAAGAGTTCTTCTAATAACCTCAAGGTATCAGAGCCTGTTTCTCTACACAGCGGAAAGCAAAAAAAGAAGAAATAAATATCCCATTGAATATACGGATAATAATTAATTATCCGTATATTTGTGTTATTATGTCGCTGTTAAATGTATAATTATAAAAGGTTAAGCATTTTAGTTAGAAGGAGGGTTTTTGTGGAGGTACAAATTTTAACCGATAGTACGAGCTATTTGACTGAAGCAATAATGAAGGAATTAAATATTAGAATGGTGTCTTTAAATATTTCCTTTGGAGATTACTGTATGAGTGAAATGGACATAAAAAATGAAGCTTTCTATGAGATGATGGCTATTAAAGGAGTTCCAACCTCTTCCCAGCCGGCAGTTGGAGATTTATACAAGGAAATGACAAGTGTGATCGAGGGTGGAGATAGCCTATGCTGTATCTTCCTCTCTTCTGATATGAGTGGTACTTATTCGACAGGGAAAATTGCAAGGGAAATGGTATTAGAGAAATATAAGGATGCACAGATTGAGATTGTAGATTCTAGATCCAACTGCATGCAACTAGGGTTCGCCGTGATTCAGGCTGCCAGGGTAGCTAAAGAAGGTAAAACATTGGATCAGGTGAAAAAAGCAGCATTAGAAAATATTAAGAGAAGTCGATTCTTATTTATTCCGGAAAATTTAGAATACCTTAGAAAGGGTGGACGAATTGGTGGAGCGAGTGCGTTAATCGGTGATTTATTTAACATAATCCCCATCTTAACCGTCGAGAATGGTAAAACATCTATTCTTGCTAAAATAAGAACGAAGAAAAAAGCTGTGAAAACTATGGTTGAAAAAATGATGCAAGATATTCAACAGTACGGTCCAGGAGAGATTGCAGTTGTACATATTAATTGTTTTAATGAAGCTCAAAAGTTATCTGAAATGATAACTACTAAGCTAAAGATAGACTTGGATATTTCGGATATTGGTCCAGTCATTGGCTTACATGTGGGTCCAGGTGCGATAGGAATTGCGTACTATACGCAACGCGATATGCGATCGTAAAGATGGAGGTTTAATTTTCATTGTCCATGTCCCCCATTATTTACAAGCATAGTTAAAAATGCTAGGTTAAAACTAATGTAAGGAACAACCTGACAGTACGAGAGATAAATGGTAAAATGATGCAAGCTAAGAAAAAAAATGGTAGTTGAACCATTATGGAAGGTGGAATAATATTGTCTTGTAACTGTGATTGTAATTGTAATTCTAAAAAGTTGAGTCAGGATGAAATTCTACAAATATTTAAGGAAACTGGAGCCCTGCTTCAAGGGCACTTCCTTCTCACATCTGGTAAACATAGTGACCAGTATATGCAATGTGCGCAGGTACTGCAATATCCTGTAAAAGCAGAAACGCTTTGCAAAGAATTAGCTGTTAAGTTTGAAGACTTTAAGATAGACACCGTCATAGCACCAGCTGTGGGGGGAATTGTCGTAGCCCATGATGTTGGTAGAGCTTTAGGAGTGAAAGCAATCTTCACTGAGAGACAGAGTGGTGAGATGGTCTTAAGGCGTGGATTTGAACTTGCTCCTGGAGATAAAGTCCTGGTCGTTGAAGATGTTATCACAACCGGCGGGTCGGTTAAAGAAGTTATAAAAGTAGTCAACGAAGCTGGTGCTATCCCTGTAGGAGTGGGTGTACTGGTTGACCGAAGTGGTGGTAAGGCAAATTTCAATAGTCTGCCGCTCCATAGCCTGATTCAGATGGATATCGAGGTCTTCGAACCGGAGAACTGTCCCATCTGTGCCCAAGGACTTCCTGCAGAGAAACCCGGGAGCAGGAAATAAAGAACTAGATCCGATTAAAAAAGATGCCTAAGGGCATCTTTTTTTGTACTAAATAACTCTTTTACTTTACCCTTTATTCAACTTCCGTAGCCTCCGTGGCCAACAAACGATCGATATCCTCTTGTTTCGGAGTAATGAGCAGAGACCAGTTCTGTTCATAGATTACCATCCCTGGCTTAGCTCCGTTGGGTTTTTTTATCTGTTTGACATGGGTATAATCCACAGAGACTTGGGATGAGCCTCGGGCTTGGCTAAAGTATACTGCTAGAGCTGCGGCATCCAGCAAGGTGTCGTCATCGGGGAACTCCTCGTTTTCGTCTAGAGGGACGATGACATGAGAACCAGGAATCTGCTTGACATGGAGCCACATATCGGATGGCTTGGCTTCTCGCCAAGTCATTTTGTCATTTTGACGATTATTACGACCGACAATTATGGTTTTGCCAGCTTGAGAATAATATATATGGGGAAAAGATTGAGAGTCTGGCTCTTTCTTTTTCTGGGAAGTTTTCTTCTTGGAAGGGGTATTCTTAAGAGTGTTCTTATTAGTAGATTTGCTGGAAATATATTTCTGATCAATAAGCTCTTGATGGATTTCAGCAAGTTCTTCATTAGTAGCTGCTTGTTCAATGCTCAGAGTTAACGATTGCAAATATCCCATCTCTACCAAAGCTGCTTGAAGTAATGGCTGGGTTTTTTGGATGGTTACTTTGGATTTATTGTATAGCTTATAATAGCGTTGGGCGTTGTCTATGCCGCTGATTGTTGGGTCTAAGGTGATGGTCAAAGGCTTATTTTCGGGATCAGTATAGTCATCTACCGTTATTTCGGTCATTCCCGGAGTTAGTTTATAAAGATTGGCTGTCAAAAGTTCCCCGAGTTTTTGATAACGCATACCTTTCTCCGCTTTGGAAATTGTGTTTTCATGGATACCAATTTTTTTATTCAGATGACTGTAAAGATCCTGGATAACCTTACGAAGTGAACCTCTCTTGGCTTCAGTGTTGTTGGAACTTATTTTTTTTGAATAAAAAAGGTTTACAGCGCCATTCAGGGTAGAAATCTTCTGTTCACTGAGCTCAGAATACTGTAAATAGGGGATAAAAGAAAATGCGAAGGGAAGATCCCTCTTCAGGTTAGATCGGTAGTAAACACATGGATCAAGTAAGGCTTTTTCTCTATCTAAAATAAAAGAAGAATAAGCCTGATAGAGTCTGCTAAAATCTATTTCCCCACAACGGTCAAGGATGCCATCTTGCTCAAGTCCAGAACGGAGAACGAATTCTTTAGCTAATTCAGGGCTGATACCATTTATTACCGCTACCAAAGCATCACTTACCCTTGTATCCAGCTTATGGTCGATGAAAAGAGACATCCAATTTTCCTCATCGGTTACCAAGTCAGCTTTATTCTGGTTCGGGGGATTGATGTATTTTCTTCCCGGAAGAACTTCCCGGTACCTACTCAGAAGATTGGAATATCTTCTAATACCATCGAGAATGGTATTAGTTTGGGGATCGACAAGGATTAGATTACTATGTTTACCCATTATCTCCAGATGAAGATAATAATACTGAAGGTCACCGCGATCATTGTAGTTCTCAATAAAAATGGTGACAATCCGTTCTAGCCCTTCTTGTTGGATGTCTATAATCTTACCGCTCTCCAGGTGTTTACGTAGAATCATACAAAACATTGGAGCAGACATGGGATTTTTTTTGGACTCATCTGTGAAATGGATTCTTGCTGAGGTACTTCCAGCATTTAAAAGTAGGCGTAATAGAGAACGTTTCTTACTGCGTAAGATAAGATGAATCTCTTCTTTTTCCGGTTGTACTATTCTATCTATACGTGTCCCTATTAGTTCAGGGCGTAGTTCATTTAGAAGGTGATAAATAGTAATACTGTCTAGAGCCATAATAACTCCTTTCAACTTAAATAATCTAAAGCGTCGGAACCGCACAGTAGTAAGTGCTCTTCGGAAATAGCGACCTCCTGTCGCAAAGTCCACGGATGGCAAGGAGCGGTAAACTGCCGCGCTCCGCATCCATGCTCTGCTTGCCGCACTTACTACAGTGCAGTCTTACCATGATTATATATCCTACATTATGGTAGCAGAAAAAATATCAGCCTTAGTATAGCACATTTCTGGGAATTTTTTTCGGACAGGCTGAATAGCATGTACTAAGACAAGTCTTCGGAGGAAAAAGGAGGAACAGGCATGCAGCGGCAAGGATGGCATATTCTAAGCGGCGGAGAAATATGCGACAAATTGAGAGTCAATCCAGAAAAAGGCCTGAGCGATAAAGAAGTAAACCGTCGGCTGGTGGAGTATGGACATAATTCTTTAGCAGTTAAAAAAGGGGTTAACCCGGTTTTCTTATTTTTAGGTCAGTTTAAAGACTTCATGGTTATGGTACTCATGATAGCCACCCTGATATCTGGTCTACTTGGGGAAATAGCGGATGCTGTGACCATTTTAGCCATAATTCTCCTTAATGCGATTTTAGGTTTTGTTCAAGAATATAAAGCTGAAAAGTCTATGGAGTCACTCCGTTCCTTGACTGCTCCGGAAGCCACCGTTCTTAGGAATGGAATGGGGTTAAAAATACCTGCTTCCGATCTTGTTCCAGGTGATGTTGTCATGCTGGAGACAGGCGACCGGATTCCAGCCGACATCCGTTGGATCAAGACAACCAATATTAGGGTTGAAGAATCTGCTTTAACCGGAGAATCACAAGCTGTTGCCAAAATAAGTGAACCTATGATGGATCAGTATACTCCGATGGCTGACAGGAAAAACATGAGCTATATGGGCACTGTTGTAGTCAATGGAAGAGGTATTGGGGTAGTAACGGGAACCGGTATGGCAACTGAGATGGGTATTATTGCAGATATGATGCAAGATATTATATCTGAAATGACTCCACTTCAAAAAAGACTAGCCGAACTAGGCAAATGGTTGGTTACTATAAGTATGGCGCTATGTTTAGTGGTTGTAATAACCGGTATTTTGCAAGGAGAAAGCTTCTACAAGATGTTCTTAACCGGCGTTTCTCTTGCAGTTGCAGCTATACCGGAAGGTCTGCCGGCTATCGTAACGGTTGCTTTAGCTGTTGGAGTCCAAAGGATGGTCAAGCGTAACGCGGTAATTCGCAAACTTCCTGCTGTAGAGACTTTAGGGTGTGCAACGGTTATCTGTTCTGATAAAACCGGAACCTTGACGCAAAATGAAATGACCGTTCGTCGCATGTACTGTGATAATCAGATAATCACTGTTAGCGGTCAAGGATACGATCCTAAAGGAGATTTCCATGGCGCCGATCCTTATAAAGATAAAGGTGCTTTGAAAGAAATGCTAAAATGTGCTTCCCTATGTAACAATGCAGTGCTTACCAAGAAAGGATTAAGAGTATCGGGGCTTTTCCGCTCAAAAGGAAAGGATAGTGTCTGGGGTATTGATGGTGATCCTACCGAGGGTGCACTGCTGGTTCTAGCCGCTAAAGCAGGAGTCTGGCGAGAAGATTTTGAGCGCAAAGAAAAAAGAGTAGCTGAAATTCCTTTTGAATCAGAACGTAAGATGATGACGGTTATCTATAAGAATAAAGAAGGTTATAAAGCGTATTCCAAAGGCGCTCCTGATATCGTACTACGATTATGTACACAGGAAATGACTAAAGAGGGAATTGTAGACCTGACACCTGAAAGAAGAAAAGAAATCTTAGAAATCAATGACGAGATGGCTTCTCATGCTTTAAGGGTATTGGCTCTGGGAGTTAACAAAGTTCAAGAGAATGATATTTCAGGAGAGGTCGAGAATAATCTCATCTTTATCGGCCTAATGGGGATGATAGATCCGCCAAGAACGAGTGCCATTAAAGCCATTAGAATCTGTCAATCTGCGGGAATCAAACCTGTGATGATAACAGGTGATCATAAACTCACAGCCCAGGCTGTAGCCAGAGAACTAGGGATACTTAGAGGGTCAAATAATGTAGTCGTAACCGGAATCGAACTGGACCAGATGACGGATGAAGAACTCGAAAAATATGTGATGGATATTTCTGTATTTGCTAGGGTAGCTCCTAGGGATAAGCTGAGAATAGTTAGAGCATACAAGAAAAATGGACAGATAGTAGCGATGACGGGGGATGGGGTTAATGATGCTCCTGCTGTGAAGGAAGCAGATATCGGAGTGGCGATGGGACAGACTGGGACAGATGTTACCAAAGAAGCTTCATCCATGGTTATCCTCGATGATAACTTTGCAACTATCGTGGCGGCAATAGAGGAAGGAAGAGGTATTTATGATAACATTCGGAAGTTCATCCGTTATCTTCTTTCCTGTAATCTTGGAGAAGTTCTCACTATGTTCCTGGCTGCTCTAGTAGCCTTACCACTGCCGTTACTTCCAATTCAGATACTGTGGGTAAATTTGGTTACAGACGGGTTACCGGCTATGGCTTTAGGGGTTGATAAATCGGAACCAGATATTATGAAAAGGTCACCACGTAAACCGGAAGAAAGTATTTTCGCCGGAGGCTTAGCAAGAAAGATTCTGATCAGGGGTTCTATAATAGGTCTGGGGACTCTGTTAGTATTTGTAATCGGTCTCTGGTATGGAGTTGGTCTGTTAGCAGCTAGGACTATGGCTTTCACAACTTTAGTCTTTTCTCAATTATTTCACGTATTTGATTGCAAATCAGAAAGCAGGGGGATTTTTGAAGTTGGGATATTCTCTAATCCATTTTTAGTTATAGCAGTCCTGATTTCGACAGTTATGCAAATAAGTGTTATCTACCTGCCCTTTTTCCAGGTCATCTTTAAGACTACAGCCCTAAGTCTTTGGCAATGGGGAGTAATCCTTGTTGTAGCTGGTGGCCCAAGTGTTATCATGGGTATGGTAAGACTTTACAGAAATAAATTTAAGAAAAATCTTAATTTGGCAAGATAACCACATTGTATACATCTTATCAAAAGGTTGACCCTTTTCCGTTGACATAGTATTCTGTAAAGAAGGTAATAATAGGATAATGGAAAGGGGGAAACTCTATGGATATTATTAAAATGCATGGTCTGGGAAATGATTTTATTTGCCTAGATCATTTTCTTTTTCCGCCTGACATGGACTATTCTGAAACGGCCCGCAAACTTTGTCATAGGCAACTTGGTGTTGGCGGAGATGGCCTAATAGCCGTGCTTCCTTCTACTACGGCCGATGCCAGGATGAGAATATATAATTCAGACGGTTCAGAAGCAGAGATGTGTGGTAATGGGATAAGATGTTTTGCTAAATTTGTTTATGATGTGGGCTATGTCAGAAAAGATCTGATGGAAATTGAGACCTTAGCAGGAGTCTTATCGATAAAACTGGAGATAATAGAAGGAGAAGTTGGGCAGATTACTGTGGATATGGGTGAGCCTTGTCTTGACCCTACTAAGATACCTGTATTAGCAGGTGGAGATATGGCTGTCCAACAAAAGCTCGAGGTTGATAGTAAAAAGTTCAGTTTCACTGCTGTATCTATGGGTAACCCCCATTGTGTTATTTTTGTGAATGATTTTGATTCACTTATGTGGCAGAATCTTGGCCCTGAAATCGAAGTATTACCTCTCTTTCCAAAAAAGACTAATGTAGAATTTGTTCGGGTGGACGGTAACCATGAGATAACCATGAATGTCTGGGAGCGGGGTGTTGGTCCTACCTTAGCATGTGGTACTGGAGCTTGTGCTTCCGTGGTAGCGGGAGTGCTCGAAGGACGTATTAACCGTCAAGTCTCTGTTCATCTTCCGGGTGGAGATCTTCAGATAGAATGGCGTGAAGATAATCATGTATACATGAGCGGACCTGCTACTTATGTGTTTCGGGCTCAGTTACTTATTTAATGGTTAACTAATGCTTACTTAATGAGTAAAAGTTATTAAATCTTTGATTATCTTAGTTATATTATTTATTCTAAATTGCCATGATATAACTAGTTAAATTAAATTTACCTACAAGGAGGAGCAAAAGAATGGCATTAATCAACGAAAATTATCTAAAATTACGTGGAAGTTATCTATTTTCAGAAATAGCTAGAAGGATTGCCCAATTTAAGGAGGATAATCCTGATGCTGATATCATTAAAATGGGAATTGGTGATGTCACCCGTCCTCTGCCTCCAGCTGTTGTTAAGGCTATGTCCAAAGCTGTAGAAGAAATGTCTCGTCCAGAGAGCTTTAGAGGATATGGTCCGGAACAGGGATATAACTTCTTGGTAGAGAAGATTATTGAGAACGATTTTAAGCCTAGAGGAGTAGAACTATCCTCAGATGAAGTATTTGTTAGTGATGGGGCTAAGTGTGATACAGCTAATTTTCAGGAACTTTTCGGGATTGATAATATATTTGCAGTAACAGATCCCGTTTACCCTGTTTATGTGGATAGCAATGTTATGGCTGGTCGTACCGGACAAATTAATGAAAAAGGACAATTTGATAAAATTGTATATCTTCCTTGTACAGAAGAAAATGGAATGAAACCATCTCTTCCTACAACTAAGGTGGATATGATTTACTTATGTTATCCTAATAATCCTACAGGCATGACCCTTTCAAGAACTGAACTTAAGCAGTGGGTAGACTATGCAAGAGAGAATAAAGCGGTTATCCTATTTGATGCTGCTTACGAAGCATTTGTCCGTGAAGAGGGAGTACCACGGAGTATTTTTGAAATAGAAGGTGCTCGTGAAGTAGCTGTGGAATTCAGAAGCTTCTCTAAGACTGCTGGCTTTACGGGAACAAGATGTGCTTACACGATCATACCTAAAGAAGTTATGGTTTATGATTCTAAAGGAGAAGCTCATAGTCTTAACAAATTATGGCTTAGAAGGCAGACCACCAAGTTTAATGGTGTTTCTTATCCAGTACAGGCAGCGGCCGTAGCTACTTTTTCGCCTGAGGGGAAAGCACAGATTAAGGAAACTATAGACTACTATATGGAGAATGCGAGAATCATAAAAGAAGGCTTAGAGAAGGCCGGCTACAAAGTATTCGGCGGAGTTAATGCTCCATATATCTGGCTGAAGACTCCGAATAATATGACTTCTGAGGAATTTTTCGATAAGCTTCTACACGAGGCACATGTAGTCGGAACACCTGGAGCAGGATTCGGAACGAGTGGTGAAGGGCATTTCAGGTTGACCGCTTTTAATACGCGGGAGAATACTGAAAAAGCTATCGAGAGAATAATAACCAAGGTTGTTATAAAATAAGCTCTATTTAAAAATTATGGTGCGCGACAGCGATAGTTGTTGCGCACTTTTCTTATACTCATGCTTGAAAGTCATGGCTTGCTCTAACGGCTTACTAAGCCTATGCACGAATATCAATAATGAAGTATAATAATATAAGAATTGTATTTAAAAAGGTGATATTTATCTGGAAAAGGATTAATAAGTAAGCAAATTGTTGAAGGAGTAGATTAGATTGGCAAAAAGCATGACCGGGTTTGGGCGAGGGGAAATAAAAGGTCTAGGGTATAGTTTCTCTTTAGAGATGAAATCAGTAAATCATCGTTACTTAGAAATCTTAGTTAAGACTCCGAGAAACTTTAGCGTTTTTGAAGATAGAATTCGGAAAGTGATTCAAAATACGATCCAGCGAGGTCGTTTAGAAGTATACATAAATGTTAAGGAAACAGAAGAAAAAAAGAGGATGGTCAAGCTTGACAAAGAATTAGCACTGTCGTATGATAATTCTTTGAAGGAACTGGCACAAGTACTTGATTCAGGTTATAAAACTGATATTTATCGTTTAGCCTCTCTACCAGATGTTATGATTGTTGAGGAAGAAGAGGTAGATATCGAGGCTTTGTGGCTTATTCTTGAAAAAGCTTTGAATGATGCACTTGAAAACCTTATCCAGATGCGTAAGGATGAAGGGATAAGACTTACTAGAGATTTAGATAAAAGGTTGGAAGTGTTACAAAAACAGTTTAGAGAGGTCGGAGAGAGAGCTCCGCAGATAGTTACGGAATATAGTGAGAGATTAAAAGAAAAATTAGCGTTATTGCTTAACGATTCTACAATTGATGAGAACCGTCTTGCTATGGAAGTCATGCTCTTTGCTGATCGTGCTTCTATAGATGAAGAACTTGTAAGGTTGGAAAGCCACTTAGAACAGTTTGAACAAACACTGTTGTCGTCAAGCCCTATTGGAAGGAAACTTGATTTTCTTGTTCAAGAACTGAATAGGGAGATTAATACCATTGGCTCTAAAGCTAATGACTTAGTTATCTCTAGAATAGTTGTCGAAGGGAAAAGTGAGTTGGAAAAAATCAGGGAACAGATTCAAAATATTGAATAGTAGGAGGTATTGACTTGGATATCAAGCTTATCAACATTGGTTTCGGTAATATTGTTTCGGCCAACAGGATTATCGCAATTGTCAGTCCGGAATCAGCACCTATCAAACGTATTATTCAAGAGGCCCGAGATGCAGGGATGCTTATCGATGCTACATATGGAAGAAGGACAAGGGCTGTTGTTATCTGTGATAGTCACCACGTCATTCTATCAGCCGTTCAACCTGAAACGGTTGCTCATCGTCTAACAATCAAAGAATCTAATAATGAGGATCCGACAGAATAACTAGGAGGATGAAAGTGCAGAAAAAAGGGATGTTAGTAGTGATTTCGGGTCCCGCCGGAGTAGGGAAAGGTACGCTTTGTCGGGCACTACTTACTCAATCAACCGACTTAGAATATTCTGTTTCAGTAACAACCAGGCCTTCCAGACCAGGGGAAACTGATGGTAAAGAATACTATTTTCGGTCAAAAGAAGAGTTTCTAAAAATGATTGAGGATGGAGAACTATTAGAGTGGGCGGAATTCCTCGGGAATTTTTATGGGACTCCTCGATTTCATGTCCAAGCAATGCTCAACCAAGGAAAAACAATTATTTTGGAAATTGACATTCAGGGAGCTAAACAAGTCAAAAGTCAGTGTTCTGAAGGGGTATTCATATTTATCGTGCCTCCATCTTTTACGGTCTTATCTGAGAGGTTACGCGGTAGAGGGACAGAAAGCGAAGAAGTAATACAAAATAGGCTTGCAAGAGCGGTTGAAGAACTGGAAAATGTTAAAGATTATGATTACATTATAGAAAACAATGATATTGATGTAGCAGTTGAAAGACTGAAGAGTATAATAGTTGCAGAGAATAGTAGTACGAAACGAGTGGCATTCTTTTCAAAGGAGGAATAAATATGAGACAACCATCCCTAGATGTATTGATGAAGTTTGTAGACTGTAAATACACTCTGGTTATAGCAGCAGCTAAAAGAGCTCGTATTCTTATGGCAAATTCTGATGCAGATGAGTTTAAGGATATTAAACCTGTTAGCCGTGCTTTAGCCGAAATAGGAGAGGGGAAAATAAACCTCGATTTTTTGAGTGAGGGTACTAAGTAATGTTAGAGGGAAAGCGAATCCTTCTAGGAGTTACCGGAGGTATAGCAGCTTATAAGTCTGTTGAGATCGTAAGCAGGTTAAGGAAAAAAGGTGCTGAGGTTTATGTTGTGATGACCAAATCAGCAACTGAATTCGTTACACCTATTACGTTTAGAAGTATATCCGCTAATCCGGTTTATACTTCTATGTTTGATGAGCCCAAAACTTGGAACATTGAGCATATTTCCCTAGCCGAGCAAGTGGATGTAGCTTTGGTAGCCCCTGCGACAGCAAATATCTTAGCAAAGATGGCTACGGGAATAGCAGATGATTTTCTGTCTACTGTTCTTTTGGCTGTCAAATCACCTATATTTGTGGCTCCGGCAATGAATGATGCAATGTATCATCATCCTGCTACCCAGAAGAACTTAGGAACACTCCAAGAACGAGATATTCGCTTTATCGGACCTACCAAGGGTTTTCAAGCTTGTGGCACCGAGGGTGATGGTCGAATGAGTGAACCTCTAGATATAGTTGAAGAACTTGAAAATTATTTTACGCAACATAAAACTAGAGAAATGTCAGGTAAGAAGGTTCTGGTTACCGCAGGCGGAACCAGAGAACCACTTGATCCTGTTAGATATATAGGTAATTTCAGCTCAGGGAAAATGGGCTATGCCATTGCCCAAGCTTTCGCAGAGGTAGGCGCCCAAGTGACTCTGGTTAGTGCTCCATCTGAGATAGCTGTACCATCAGGAGTTGAAGTTGTTCAGATATCTACAGCAGAAGAGATGTATAGCGAAGTTCTGCAACGTTTTCCGGAACAAGATATCGTTGTTAAAGCCGCCGCAGTAGCAGATTATAGACCAGTTGTAAGGGAAACCCAGAAGATGAAGAAGAGTGGTCAGCGCCTTCAACTGGAGTTAGTTCCTAATCCAGATATACTAACTACATTAGGCCAAAAAAAACAACACCAGTTCATTGTGGGATTTGCTGCAGAAACACAAAATCCTTTAGATAATGGTTTAGAGAAAATGAAAAGAAAAAACTCTGATATGCTGGTTGTCAATGATGTAACCTTACCAGGTGCGGGGTTTGGGACAGATACCAATATAGTAAGTTTCTTGTTTGCTAATGGTAGCAGAAGAGATTTGCCCAAGATGAGTAAACTTGAAATCGCTAGGCAACTAGTTAAAGAAATAGCCAATTTGAGGTCTAAAACAAAGGAGTGATAACTGATGGTTTATAAAAAGCTGTTTACCTCGGAATCTGTTACAGAAGGGCATCCCGACAAGATATGCGATCAAATATCCGATGCTATCTTAGATGCTGTACTGAAAGAAGACAAGGGAGCCAGAGTTGCATGTGAAACCGTAGTGACTACTGGTTTGGTTCTTGTCAGTGGAGAAATTACAACAAGCTGTTATGTAGATATTCCGCGTATCGTAAGAGAGACCATTAGACATATCGGATATACAAGAGCAAAATATGGCTTTGACGCTGATACCTGTGCAGTGCTAACCTCTATAGGAGAACAGTCTACAGATATTGCATTAGGCGTTAATAGAGCTTTAGAAGTAAGAGGATCCATGGATGAGGACGTCGAAGAAATTGGTGCAGGTGACCAAGGAATGATGTTTGGCTATGCAACTAATGAGACCGAATCTTATATGCCGGTGCCAATAGACCTAGCACATAGATTGTCTAGGAGATTGGCAGAAGTACGTAAGTCAGATTTACTAGACTATTTAAGACCCGATGGTAAGACTCAGGTAACTGTTGAATATAAGAATGGTAAACCGTTTAGGGTGGACACCATTGTTATATCTTCCCAACATCATCCTGAAGTTGCCCAAGAACAAATCAGAGAAGATATTCTAGAGAACGTGGTTATGCCAGTCGTTTCACCTGAGATGTTAGATGATGAAACACGTTATTTCATCAATCCTACCGGCAGGTTTGTTATCGGGGGACCTCAAGGTGATGCTGGTCTAACAGGAAGAAAGATTATTGTTGATACCTATGGTGGCATGGCCAGACATGGGGGAGGAGCTTTTTCAGGAAAAGATCCAACAAAAGTTGACCGATCGGCAGCATATGCAGCCCGCTATGTGGCGAAAAATGTTGTTGCAGCGGGTTTAGCTGATCGTTGCGAGATCCAGTTAGCTTATGCCATTGGGGTTGCTCATCCAGTTTCCATAGCAGTTGAGACTTTCGGAACTTCTAAAATTAGTGATGATAAGATAGTGCAACTGATTGAGGAAAACTTCGATCTTCGTCCAGCTTCAATAATCCGGACTCTTGATTTGCTACGGCCTATCTATCACCAAGTTGCAGCCTATGGACATTTCGGCCGAATAGACTTAGATCTTCCTTGGGAAAGATTGGATAGAGTCGATAATCTGAGAAAGCAAGCAGGGTTATAGCACAAACTAAAAATTCATATAAATAAAGAAACTGCAGGGAATCGAGGCAGTTTCTTTGTATATAATTGTTTGGAGGCTATTATTTGGTATATAATAGTATCAGCAGTATGGAAAATGTATTTAAGAAAAAGTATTTTGGGGAAAAAGTATTTTAGGAGGATGGTAGAGCATGTCCCACGAAGAACTGCTTAAAGGATTAAGAAAGACAGTAGAACAGGTTCTTAAAGCACCATATTATAAAAAAAAGTTGGCCCAGGTAGATATTCATTATCCACATGATATTAAAAAGTTGGATGATTTCTGGAAAATACCCTTAACAGAGAAGGAAGATTTACGTCAGAATTATCCTTTCGGCTTATTTGCAGAACCAATGGAGAAGATTGTAAGAGTTCATGCTTCTTCAGGGACAACAGGGAAACCAACAGTTGTAGGGTATACGCGGGATGACATTAAATTATGGGCTAAAATAGTAGCTAATGGGCTGCGAAGAATTGGAGTAACATCTAACGACGTGGTTCAAGTCGCATATGGATATGGTCTATTTACCGGAGGCATGGGATTGCATTACGGTTGTGAGGAGCTTGGTGCTCTTGCTATCCCGATTTCTGGTGGTAATACCCAAAGACAATTGATGATTATGCGTGACTTTGGAAGTACTGTTTTATGCTGTACACCCTCGTATGCCTTATACTTGGCAGAAAGCTTAGAGGAGGCAGGCATCTCAAGGGATGAGCTCAAGCTTCGAGTAGGTGTTTTTGGAGCTGAACCATGGACAGACCAGATGAGGGATGAAATCGAAGCTAGATTGGGTATAAGAGCTGTCGACATCTACGGTCTTAGTGAGATTATGGGACCTGGAGTGTCTATGGAATGCCTAAAAGGTGAAGGATTGCATATCGACGAACACTTTTATCCTGAGATCCTAGATAAAGATGGTAACCCGGTTCCTGAAGGGACAGATGGGGAGCTTGTCTTAACCAGCATCGATAAGAAAGGATTCCCGGTTCTTCGTTACAGGACGAAAGACTTGACAAGCATCTCATATGGTCAATGTGTATGTGGACACCATGGTTGGACTATGAAGAGAGTCTCAGCACGGGTTGATGATATGCTAATTATACGTGGAGTTAACGTTTTCCCCAGTCAGGTGGAAGAAGCTATTCTCACAGTTGGCGGGATAGAACCTCACTATCTTATTATTGTCGATAGAGAAGGGAATCTCGATAGCATGGAGGTGCTAGTAGAACTAAGTGCAGATAGTTTCACTGATGAAATTCGTCAATTGGAAGAACTTCAGGAAAGTTTGGAAGAAAAAATTGAAGATATCCTTGGCCTTACGGTAAAGGTACGGTTGGTAGAACCTAAAAGTATAACACGTAGTGAAGGTAAGGCTAAAAGGGTAATAGATAAGCGACAAGAAAAATTATAAGGAGGAATTGATAATGCAACAGTTGTCTATTTTCCTGGAAAATGCTAAAGGCCGTTTAGCACAAGTTCTAAATATTCTTGCTGAGCTTGGAGTGAATATCAGGGCTCTATCCTTAGCAGATACGAAAGATTATGGTGTGCTTAGAATTATTGTAGAAGATGCTGAAAAAGTCGCAGCTGATTTAAAAGAGCGTAATTGTGTAGTTAAACTTACGCCCGTTTGGGTTCTCAAAGTAGCAGATGCTACAGGTGGATTGGCAGAAATATTAAATAAGCTAGTTGCTGAAGGGGTAATTGTTGAATATATGTATGCCTTTGTAGAGAAAGCAAACGAACAGGCTCAGGTGGTATTGAGAGTAAGAGATGAAGAAATAATGAAAGCAGCTATGGAAAAATTGGGCTTGTAGTTTAAAGAAATTTACACTAAACAGCAAAGAAAGAAGTATATAACAAATAAAACCACATATTATTATTAAAAGTGAGAAATGGGGTAAAGAGGTTTGTTGAATCATTCTTTGCAGACAGATATTCAAATAAGAACAGGAAGTATGACAGACTGTGTAGGGATGGGCTACTTCTTCTTATGTGAGGATGGAAGTTGCGCATGTGTCAATAATGGGGATTATAAATTTCTCAACAATTTAACCAAGGGTAGCTGTGAACAAGTTCGAGATGGAGATGGCGGAATAGTAAAGTTAAAAGACTATATTATTCCCGAAGATAAACAACTATTGGACGAACATATACAACGCTGTTCTGAGGCACGTGAGGATATTGTTACGATTCTAGCTATCCAAATGCATGATGGTAATACACAACAAATACAACTTAACTCCTTGTCAGGTCATATACGTGAGTATTACGGGCAGAAGGGTTATCTTACTACAATGCTTAACCTACGTGATTTTCAAGGACTTAAGGATGTCTTTCAGCGCCTTGAAGAATTAAATCTAGTAGGGAAAATAGCAGGTACTGTAGCTCATGAAGTTCGTAACCCGCTTACTGTGGTCAGGGGTCACCTTCAATTGTTGAGTTGGGATGAAAGCTTAAAAAAACACACTGAAAAGCTAGAGACGATGATTCTGGAAATAGATCGGGCTGTGGAAATTCTTACTGAGCTTTTATATATGAGTAATCCAACCCAATCAAAACTAGAGCGCGAAAATATTAACACCGTGTTGAATAACTTATTTCAGCTATTAAACGCAGAGGCTCTGGTTAACTTACATGAGGTTATTTTCGACTTAAATCCTGTTCCGGATGTGATGCTAGACAAGAAAAGATTCCGACAAGTAGTTTTAAATCTAGTCAATAATGGATTTCAAGCTATGGAGAATCACAGTTCCATAATAATCCGTACATATTTCAATGAGGGTAAAGTTTATTTCACTGTGAAAGACCATGGCAAGGGCATACCACCTGACGTACTGAAGAGAATTGGAACCCCTTTCTTAACCACTAAAACGAATGGGACAGGATTAGGACTGGCTTCTTGCTATAACATAGTTGCACAACATGGGGCGAATATGGAAATAGATACGGGTCCTGAAGGCACGACATTTACCATAACTTTTGATGAAGTGATTTAAGCATAAAAATAAATTGAACTAGTAAGATGACAGTTAATGAAAATCTGTCATCTTTTTCTTTGTCAAATAATTGTGACCAAAAAGGAGAGATATAAATATAATGAATCTAGAATCAGTTTTGAGATAGGTACTTCTATCACTTGTAGCATAAGGAGGAATTAGTTTGTTCAGTTACCAGAAGCGGTTAATGTTTCCTGTGTATATAGAATATCCTGATAAAGATATTGCCCATTTACTCCAACAGCATTATGTAGGCAATGATAGTGAATTTGCTCAATTTACAAGAGTTATGTTCCAACATCTCCATATCCATAACCCTTACTTAAGAGACCTATTAGGGATGATTGCTGCAGAAGAATTAGGTCATCTTGAATTGGTTACAGCGGCAATAAAAAAGCTAGGTGGACGGGAGCCTTTGGTCAATGAACTTTTATCTGAATATCCTGATTCTGTCTCTGGAGCTGAAATTTTGAAAGGAATGAAAGAGAACGAAGAAGCTGAGGAAAGAGCTATAAAACTGTATACAAAGCTTTTAGCGAAGACCGATGATTTCCATCTGAAACGAATACTTCAATTCTTAATT
This sequence comes from Gracilibacter sp., assembly GCA_024637055.1. Lineage (GTDB taxonomy): Bacteria > Bacillota > Desulfitobacteriia > Desulfitobacteriales > Syntrophobotulaceae > Gracilibacter. The sequence continues at coordinate 42,731 of JAGXFZ010000112.1, forward strand.
AATCGGGAAGACGTACATCGCAAAATATTTAGCAAAATTATAATACTTATTACCCAGGAAGCAGGTAATGAGCAGTTTGCGGCATTAATTCATGAGTACAAAATGAGTTTAAGAGTTATATCCTGATTATAGTTAGTAATTAATATATGTAACAAACTATGCTCTCCGTCAATAGACTATGGTGGGATAAAATCTGTTTTGGAGGAGAGAAAATGCGTTTATTAATTTCTAAACTTAATTACGAAGAACTTGTAGAGGGGGTGGATACTCCAGTATGGTTAAGAAGTGGCAAACAGGTTAAAGGGATAAATTTTGATAATGCTGCAACCACCCCACCCCTAAAATCAGTAATTGAAGAGATAACTAATTTTGCGCCACTATATTCCTCTATCCATCGAGGGGCAGGATATAAGTCGAGAATATCTTCAGACAAATATGAAGATGCGAGAGAGAAGGTTATGCAATTCGTAGGTGCTGATAAAAAAAAAGACGTTGCAATTTTTGTTAAGAATGCAACAGAGGGAATAAACAAGGTTGCCTACAGATTATGTCAAGAAAACGATACGTACATTAAAGGTCATGAAGATGAAAAATGCGTTATACTTTCAACCGCCATGGAACATCATTCTAACGACCTTCCTTGGAGAGATAAATATGAAGTTGATTACATAGATGTCGATGAATGTGGAAGACTCGTATTTGATGACCTAATTGCCAAGTTAGAAAAATATAAAGGAAGAGTCAAGCTAGTAGCAGTAACAGGTGCTTCTAATGTCACCGGTTATGTTAACCCGGTGCATAAAATCGCTGAATGGACACATAAATATGGAGCCAAGATACTGGTTGATGGATCTCAGCTTATCCCTCATATGCCTTTTTCAATGAAACCATCAGGATCAAGTAAGCATATAGATTTTTTGGTATTTTCTGCTCATAAAATGTATGCTCCATTTGGAGTAGGGGTACTCATTGGACCCAAGGAGTTCTTTGCGCAAGGAAATCCCGATTATGCTGGTGGTGGTACTGTTCGGGCCGTTACACCTGACTTAGTTATCTGGAACGATCCTCCCTCTAAGGACGAGGCCGGTACCCCTAACCTGATGGGAGTAATCGCCCTATCAGCAGCGATCAAATCCTTAAACTCCATAGGGATGAAGAATATCGATAAACATGAGAGAGCACTATCGCACCGATTAATCCAGGGGCTTAAAAGTATTGATTGTATAGATGTGTATTGTGCAGACGATGAGAATCAAGAACGAGTAGGTATAGTACCATTTAATATGAAAGGTATTAACCATGAAAAGCTTGCAGAAATCTTGGCAGGGGAAGCAGGGATTGCAGTTAGAAGTGGATGTTTTTGTGCTCATCCTTATGTCGTAAGATTGATGAAAGTAACTCCAGCTAAAATTACTAGTGTGGTTGAAAATCCAGAAGAACCTAAACCAGGCATGGTACGAATAAGTTTCGGTATGTATAATAATCATCAGGAAGTTGACAGACTTCTGCAAGCATTACAAGAAATAGCCAAGGATAGAAGACGTTATACAAAGAATTACAAATAAAAAGTATAAACCACCACAATATTACCGAAAATATAACCAGGATTACTCGGTAAAGGTGGTGTTAGATTATGGAAGAGAAAAAACTCAGTATTATACTTTTCAGTGGTGAGTATGATAAAGCCATGGCTGCTTTAATTTTGGCAAATTCGGCTAGGGAAATGAATATTACTGTCCATATTTTCTTTGCTTTTTGGGGTCTTAGCCTAATAAGAGACCCTGATAAAATGTCATTAGAAGATAAAAATACTTTCGAGAAAATGTTTAGTCTTATGGCACCAAAAGGACCGGAGGATCTACCACTTTCCAAGATGAACTTTGGAGGTTTAGGGAAGGTCATGCTCAAAGAAATGATGGAAGAACATCATGCTCCAGACTTAACGGCTTTTCTTAAAGGAGCACAAAAAAAGGGGGTAAACTTCTATGCCTGCAAGCTTTCTGTTGAGGTTATGGGGTACAAGCTTGAGGAGTTTTTACCCGATGTTAAGGAATTAACCGCCAATGAATATTTAGCTGATGCTCTGGAAGCAGATATCCAGTTGTTTATTTAAGTTTAGGAATCTTGTATTCCTTTTCCTGATCATCAGCATCGATTACTGTGGTAAAATTTTGGTCATCATTAGGGGTGGTATCATAGTTGTTGCTAGGTTTTCCATTATGCATGGTATAACTGTAAAAGGTAACGGAACTTTTAGGGTTTTTATTAAACAGCTTCATATAGATTAGTCTGCCAATAATTCCAATACCTAATATAACAAGGAAAACCCAAAAGAACATAATAGCTATGAAAATCATACCTAGCGAAAGTATTGTCCATAGAATATACCTTATAGCATTAGACAAATCATCACCTCTTACGGTTTGAAACCATTTTTTTCTTTATATTAAGTTGTTCTGCTTTTTTCGGCGACAGTTCTTTATACATCTTATACATAGCACTGGCTACAATCAAAAGAGCAAAAAGGTAAATGAAATAAGAGAAAACAAATAACACCTGCATATTGGCGCTTACATCTGTAAAAGGGAAGAGAGAAACTATGCTAAAGATAAGAAATACACCCGAAATTCCCAGGAATACGTATAGTCTTTGACGGATGGTAGTTACCAAGTAATCGTCAATATCTTCAGCTATTACAATTGCTCCTCGGCATAGATTATAGACTAAAAACATATTTAGGGCAAAAACGATATTTTTAACAGCATCTAGGGTAGAAGTAATAGAAAGAAGGAGCTCTTGGTGATATTGGAAATTATAAAAATTCACTAAAGATAATACAATTAAAGGAAGAGTCACTTTGCTAGCTAGAGCAAAATACTTGTTTTGGGAGGCGAGGGTGGTGAGTCCTTTATAGATAAGGATATATCCCAGGAAATCAGGGAGGATATCAAAACCTCTAATCACCATGTTATATTGTAAAAGTAAACCCCAAAAAAATAGATAAAAGGCTGAATGCATCCTCAGTCTCCTCTCACTGTATAATTATTTAATTATAGATACTCGTCTTCTTAAATTGGTATACTTATTATTCAATATGTTTATTATCATAAATATTATATATATTTTCAAGGACTTTGTAAAAATATTTATTTCTTTGCCTAAATATCTTTAATAAACTTAATTTATATTAGTAGGTTTAGGAAAACTATGATAGAATTAGCTTGGAAAGGGGGAATTTGATTTGTTTATCGGAATTTATGTTTCCCTAATAATTATTGGAGTCCTGCTTGTAGCTGTGGAAATATTTCTTATCCCTGGATTTGGTTTTGCAGGGTTGGCGGGACTTATCTTAATGTTAAGCGGTGTATATTTAGCCGCAGATACTTTTGCTCAAGGCGCTCTGTACTTAATCATTGCTTTCCTAGCCACAGGACTTATTATTTACGTTGGAGTCAAAACAGGCAGGGTTAAGCGTCTCTGGGGCAAGATTTTTTTGGGAGAGGAACAAAGCACCGATGCCGGTTATGTTGCTCCTAAAGCAGATTATATTAAGTATCTGGGTAAGACAGGTAACGCCCTCACCCTTTTGAGACCGGCCGGCTCTGCTATTATAGATGGAGAGCGAGTAGATGTGGTATCTGAAGGCAGCTATATCGAAAGGAATGCAACCATTAAGGTTATAGCTGTCGAGGGAACAAGGATTATTGTGAGAAAAGAAGAAATTTAACTAGGAGGTGAAGCCCGGAAAGCGGGCGGACTATTATGACGACACTTATTACATCAGCGATTTTTTTGGTTGTAGCACTAATCCTATTTATGGTGATATTTACCTTCATCCCGGTAGGGCTCTGGATATCTGCTTTAGCAGCAGGTGTCAATGTAGGAATATTCACACTGATAGGTATGAGATTACGTAGAGTTGCTCCCGTTAGAATCGTTAGTCCCATGATTAAAGCCCATAAAGCAGGGTTGGGTCTTACGGTTACTCAGCTTGAGGCCCATTACCTTGACGGAGGTAATGTGGATAGAGTTGTTAATGCGTTGATTGCTGCAGAGAGAGCAGCTATTCCTCTTCAATTTGAGAGAGCTGCTGCGATAGATCTTGCAGGTAGAGATGTTCTCCAAGCTGTTCAGATGTCAGTTAATCCAAAAGTTATTGAGACTCCTGTAGTTTCTGCTGTAGCGGCTAATGGTATTGAACTAAGAGTTAAAGCAAGAGTTACAGTAAGAGCGAACATCGACCGCCTGGTAGGTGGTGCTGGTGAGGAAACCATCATCGCACGTGTTGGTGAAGGTATCGTTACCAGTATCGGTAGCTCAGCTTCTCATAAAGCTGTATTGGAAAATCCGGATATGGTTTCTCAAACCGTTCTTAATAAAGGACTAGATGCAGGTACTGCTTTTGAAATCCTCTCCATCGATATCGCTGACGTTGACGTTGGTAAGAATATCGGTGCTGAGCTTCAGACAGACCAAGCAGAAGCAGACAAGCGGATCGCTCAAGCTAAAGCCGAGGAACGTAGAGCTATGGCCGTTGCCCGTGAACAGGAAATGAGAGCCTCTGTCGAAGAGATGAGAGCGAAAGTTGTAGAAGCCGAAGCCGAAGTACCAAAAGCTATGGCTGCTGCCTTAAGAGAAGGTAACCTCGGTGTAATGGATTACTATAATATGAAAAACATTATGGCGGATACTCAGATGAGAGATAACATCGCAACCCAAACTAAGGGTGATGACTGTTTACCAACCAAGAAGTAGGTGATTGGTAGTGGATTTCTTTACATTTATAATAATAGGAGTATTTATTTATTCTTTTTTCTCTAAAAAGAATAAAGCGCCTCAACGTTCTCGAAGACCAGCAGAACAATCTTCCGGACAGCCACAACCACAAGAGTCTTCTAGACCTGTAAGAAAGAAAGAAGGCTTCTTTGAAAGCATCGAAAGGCAGATTAAGGAATCCGCTGAGGCCTTGGAAAAAGAAATGAATCCAGAAAAAGGCGCAAAGACTGCCAAGAGAACTTTTGATAAAGTTCCCCAAAACGCCAAACGTGGCTCAATAACCAAGCCAGCTTTAGATAAGGAGTCCTACGTAGGTGTGGAAGGTGCTTGGGGAGTTGAAGGGCGTTCGAATTATGGTAGATATCAAAGTAAACAAGGCAATGTTATCAAAGAGAAAAAGGAAGAAAGCGTTATAGAACAATCCTCAATAGAAACAGGTGCTTATGCAATTGGTAACGATTATCAGAGCTTGAAGAAAGCTGTAGGTTTCTCCTCTTCAGAAATCGTCCAAGGTGTCATCTGGGCTGAAGTCTTAAAGCAACCTCGTGGAATGAGAACATATTCCAGGAAATAGATCTGTTGATACTAATAGGAGCTGTTGCATAATTAACCAACTTGTTGGTCAGTGCAGCAGCTCTTCTGTAATGTCAGATAATCGTATATTTGTGCATTACCAGCCCGTGCGCCGGTAAGTGATTCTCTTCACTTGCTGATTGGCTACTTGATATACATAGAGCATCGATGTATAATATATACATCGGAGATATAGGTATAGTGGAGGTTAAATTTATGCAAGTCGATAAAAGTTTAATATCAGGAAGCACTACGTTGTTAGTTTTATCTCTTCTAGAGAACAGCGACCATTATGGGTATGAGATGATTAAAGAGCTGGAAATGAAGTCAGAAAAGGTGTTTGTCTTAAAAGAAGGCACCTTATATCCCATCC
>JAGXFZ010000113.1 GCA_024637055.1 Gracilibacter sp.
GGTCATAACAGCAACCATCGACCCCTTACTAGGTGTCAAAGATTATCTGCCAAGATATCTTTTGAGCAAAAGTGGCTTAGACATGACTTATTTTGATCAACTATATGATCTCTTATTTAAACTCTATCGCATGTTTTGTGAATATGACTGTACCCTTGTGGAAATAAATCCTCTGGTTATTAGTGAGGATAAAAAGTTGGTGGCTCTTGACGGAAAAGTCTCGGTGGATGATAGTGCGTTAATTCGTCAGGCAGATATTTTAGCTTTTAGAGACTCTCTTCCGGATGATGAACTAATCTTGGAGGCCAGGAAATTCCGCTTCCTCTATATCCCCTGTGAACCCGATGGTGATGTTGCGGTAATGAGTAATGGTTCAGGTATGATAATGTCCTGTATCGACCTTATTTCCCAAAAAGGAATGCAAGTAGGAGCCGCTCTCGATCTAGGTGGAGGTGCTACTGCAGACAGGATAAAAGAAGCCATTCGCATTATATTGTCTAACCCTAAGATTAAAAAACTTTTCATCAATATTTTTGGTGGTATCACAGGGTGTGATGAAGTGGCTTCAGGGGTCAAATTAGCTGTAGAAGAATTGGTAGGAGATAAACTTATCCTAGTTCGATTTGAAGGTACTAACAAGGAAAAAGGGATGGAAATCTTAGGCTCAATTCAAGGTAACGTTGTTGCTGTAGATGGCCTCAGAGAAGGTGTTCAGGAACTGAATGCAAGGAAGGGGCAGCTATGAGTATTTTAATTGATGAAAATACGAGATTGATCGTACAAGGGATCACTGGAAGGGAAGGAACCTTTCATACGGAACAAATGCTCGCGTATGGGACAAAGGTTGTTGCCGGGGTTACCCCTGGTAAAGGGGGGCAAGAAGTCCTCGGGGTACCGGTTTTCAATACAGTTAAAGAAGCAGTTGAGGCTACGGATGCGAATGCATCGGTGATATTTGTGCCTGCTAAATTCACAGCTCCCGGTGTCTATGAGGCCATGGATGCTGGTGTGAAATTAGTTCTTACCATTGCCGAACATGTACCTGTCCATGACATGATGAATGTTTATCATAGAGCCAAGAAGATGGGCGTAAGAGTCATTGGTCCAAATTCTTTCGGAGTTATCTCCCCCGGTAAGGCAAAAGCCGGATTTATGGCACATCGTATCTTTTCTCAGGGCAGTGTTGGGGTTATGTCACGTAGCGCTACGAACTGTTATGAAACGGTTTTTATGATGACAAATAAGGGTATAGGACAGTCAACCTGTGTCGGGAATGGTGGAGATATGATTCCAGGTTCTACATTTGTAGATATCTTACCTTTCTTTGAGGCCGATCCAGAGACAAAGGTCATTGTTATGATTGGGGAAATCGGGGGAAGTGAAGAGGAATTAGCAGCAGAATATATCAAGAATTATATAACGAAGCCAGTGGTAGCCCTGATTGCCGGAAAAAACGCTCCAAAAGGAAGAAGCATGGGACATGCGGGAGCCATTGTAGCAGCAGACGGGACCGGTAGTGCTGAAAATAAAGAAAATAAATTAAGAGAAGCCGGAGTACTGATTGCGGATAGTACACAGAACATCATCGAAATATTAGAAGGCATACCAGGCTTAAAGCAATAACTAATTCCCAGAGGTATTATAAGAAGGTTTTTTATTAAATATTCAAAGTCAGAAGATTATAAAGAATTTAATATTATCAGAAAAGTTAGTTTGATGAAAGGAGGAGACCCAATAATGGACAGTGTTAAATATGGAGGAACGACTCTGCCTATACCTGAGAAACTCCTCGCAAAAGCTCAGTGGCTAGTACCTAAAAATGAACCTGATGCTTTGCAAAATCTTTCATCTTCTATAAAAGAAGCTCTAGACTCTCCAGTTGGAAGTAAAAGCTTAAAGGAACAGGTCGAGATTGGTGACAAGATATCCATTATCGTAAGTGATATAACCAGACCTATTCCAACAGCTCAAATTCTACCGGCACTGATTGAAGAACTCCATGCATGTGGAATAATCGCTGAGGACATTTGTATAGTCTTTGCCTTGGGGATTCACCGAGGAATGACTGAAGAGGAGAAAATCAAAGTCTTAGGTCTGGAGATATTCTCTACATATAAGAATATTGAGCCTGAGAAGATTACCTATCTTGGGGAAACCTCACGAGGGACTCCAATCGAGGTCTGTCAACAAGTTGCTGAGTCTGACTTTATAATTCTGACTGGAAATATAGAATTTCACTATTTTGCCGGTTATAGCGGTGGTTATAAGGCGTTGATGCCGGGGGTATCAACTAAAGCTGCCATTCAGAACAATCACAAGATGATGCTAGATCCGAAAGCCAAGATTGGTGTGGCCGATGGCAACCCAGTTAGAGAAGATTTAGAGGAATTCGGTCAAAAATTTTCTAGGACATTTCTGTTAAACGTAGTTCTAAATTCTAAAAAAGAGATAACTAAAGTTGTAGCCGGAGACCCTATTCTAGCCCATAGAGAAGGATGCAGATCATTTGATGATTATTACAAAGTATATGTTAATAAACCTGCTGACTTGGTAATCGTCAGTGCAGGGGGATATCCCAAAGATATAAACATGTATCAAGCACAGAAAGCTTTAGATAATGCGGCAAAAGTTGTGAAAAAGGGCGGAAAGTTAGTCCTAGTAGCAGAGATGAAAGAGTATTTCGGCGAAGAAACCTTTGAAGAATGGCTGCTGGAAAGTCAGACAATCGGTATTATTCTCAGTAAAATCAAAGAAAATTTTGTCTTAGGCGGGCATAAAGCTGCAGCAATTGCTAATTTGCTAAAAGATATAGAAATCTATGTATTGTCGGCTATGGATGAAGAAACTGTTAGAAAGGCATTTTTTACCCCAATAAAGCAGTTGGCTGATCTGGAAAATGAGGACTTTCAAACTGTATATATAATACCCTACGGTGGCTTAACTCTTCCTGAGGTTAATGCTAAAAGAGAGGTGAATTTTACCCAAGGAGTTTTTGTCTCCAACCCAATTACAAATAATTTAAAAATGTAGTGAATAAATGCACAAAAAAGCTATTAATCAGGAGAATAAAGGTGGAAAATGCCAAAAGATAAATGAGAAAAATGCTCCCATAGCAAAGGAAATAAAGGAATTTCTAGCGAATATTGAAAAAATAATCTGAATCTTTAGATAACTAAAATAGAGCAATTAATTCGCTAAATAATCGATATAAGAAGGTGATTTAAAGAACGTAAATGGATATGGCTTGGAACACATCAAAGGAAAATCTAAGAAACGAAGGGGGAACTCATAACATGATTATAGATGCCCATCATCATTATATGCCAAAGAAAGTTTTTGAAAAGTTTGCCGACCCAAGTAAAGGTGCAGTCCGAGTTTTAAATAAGAAACAAGATTTTATTTTTAATCCTTGGTTAGTAGATACTGATAGACATTTGCGTGATATGGATGAAGCAGGAATTGATATGTCCGTCTTCACAATTGCTCAGCGAAACGATGCTGGTAAAGAGATTTGTCGGATTACGAACGAAGAAACTGCAGAAATAGTTTTACAATATCCTGATCGCTTTTTGGCAGCTGCCTGTTTGCCCCAAGATGATACCGAAGCTGCTGTGGCAGAAGCCGAATATGCTGTAAAACAGCTTAAGATGCCGGCAATTAGCATAATGAGTTCTATGTATCCAGATATAAACCTAAATACCAAAGAATATATGTGGCCCATCTACCAAAAGGCCACAGAATTAGATGTGCCGGTATTTATCCATCCCAATCTTAGACCCGTAGGGTCCGAGACAGAATGCACCATTAATCGCTCTCTTTCTAGAGGAGTAGATGTAGCAAAAGGCGTTCTGCGGTTAATGTATGATGTGATGCCTGAATTCCCGAACCTTAAGTTTGTTATTCCTCACATGGGAGGTGCCTTTCTAGCTCTTAAAGGAAGAGCACAAGCCTTCTATGAGTCAGATACTCCTCTAAAAGGATTGCCTATCCCAGAAGAGTTGAAAATTATTGCTAAAACCCCGAAAGAACAAGAAGAATTCGGTATGGTAGAACCTTTTAATGAATTATTTGATCGGTTATATATTGACGGTGCAGGTTCAGGTGGATGGATGCCAATTGTCCACCTGGCCATGATGACGGTTAACCATGACAAATTGGTTTGGGGTACAGATTACCCATACGAAATTCATAATGGTAGAGATTTAAAAATCTACATTGATAATGTTAAAGCCATGGATATTCCGGAAGAATCAAAAAAAGGATTCCTCGGAGATAACATGGCACGGTTACTGGGTCTTATCTAACTAAGGACGTTACATGTTATCAAAAATAAAAAATAAATAATAGGAGGAAAGAAAGATGAAAAAGAGTTTAACCCTAGTCTTAATCGTGTTGCTAGCTGTTTCTCTATTGGCTGTGGGATGCAGCCAACAAACACCGCCTGCTGAGCCAGCTGCGCCAGCGGATGCTCCAGCTGACGTTCCAGAAGTAAGAGAAAATTTTGAAATCATATTGGGAGGCGGACCAGCTGGGGCAATTACAGATGCTTTATATGGAGCAGTTTTCGAGGATTTCAAGGATATCCCATATTTGACCGGTGGACCCACAACAGGAGCTCCAGCAGCTAATGTCGCAGGTGTAGTACAAGGTAAGTATAACATCGCCCATTCCTTAAGCGATATTACTGGTGCAGCGTTAGATGGTGAGGGATTTTTTAAAGAGATGGGTGCTATTGATGGCGTATCCAATCTCGTTACTTGGTGGCCAATGGTTTCCACATTGGTAGTTTGGGCTGACTCTCCTTATCAAAGTCTTGAGGATTTAAAAGGAAAGAAAGTAACCCCAGGACCAAGGATGGGATCCAATGATTTAGAACTACAACGTCTCTTAGCAGAGATGGGTATGAGCTATGATGACTTCAATGTACAGTTTTTAGGCTTTAATGATGCTCAACAACAGATGCTAGATGGACAAATTGAGGCTTTACTATATGCTCATACATCATATCCCCATGGTGCCCTCCTCAGTGTTATTGCCCAAGAACAGGTGCGTTTTCTACCTATTCCAGAGGAAGCAATAGATGGAGTGGTTGCTAAGTACAAGGGCGTGGAAAAAGCAGTTATGCCAGCAGGTATATACACATTTAAGGACGGCACAATGAATGAGGAAATGCTAGGAGTCGGTGGCAATATTCACTGGCTTGTTAAGGATGATTTTCCAGAAGATGTAGCTTATGACATAGCTAAGAGCATTACTGAAAATTTTGAGCGTTATCAAGCTAATTTTAACAATTTAAAATGGATGAAGGTAGAAGACTTGGCGAAAGAAGTGCCTGGAGTTAAACTCCATCCTGGATCTAAGAAGTACTTCGAAGAAAGAGGTTTCATCTAAGCAGCAAGGACTTTAGATGAAAATTTGGGTCTGCTCTTCATGCAGACCCAAATTTTCCACAAAACAGGAGGTTAAGCCATGTTCTGGTCTGACGCAAAAACGTACTTTTCTGAAAGAAAAGGTATACAAGGAATTGTTGCCCTGCTTAGTATAGGATTTGTTATTTTTCATCTTTATACAGGCTTCTTCGGGAGTTTAGAAACCTTTTACCAACGTGGAATTCACTTAACCATCGGTCTACTTCTGATTTATTTATTTGGACTACAAAAAGCAAAAACGACTTGGGAAAAAGTAGTCAATGTAATTGGGGTATTCGGAGTAATCAGCTCTATCGGCTATCTCTTCGTGCGTTTTGACTATGTAACCGTGGGACGATTTCCGATGGTAACCCCTCTTACGATGATAGAAAAAATCCTGGGTATTACACTTGTTATACTTGTCATTGAGGCAGTACGCCGGCAAGTGGGAAGCGCTCTTGTTTATGTGGCCTCAATCTTTATTATTTATCCCTTCTTAGGTCCCTACCTTCCGGGAATATTACGAACTAGAACAATCGAATGGACAGATATTCTTGATCAGCTTTATATGACGACAGAAGGTATTTTCGGAATCACCCTAGGGGTTTCTGCTACCATATTAGCACTGTTCATCATTTTTGGTGCCTTTATAGCCTCGACTGGTGCAGGCAACCTTCTGTTTGAGCTATCTGCAGCTGCGGTAGGGAAAAGCAAAGGTGGACCTGCCAAGATAGCCGTAGTAGCCAGTGGATTGATGGGGAGTATAAATGGTGCCCCAACAGCTAACGTTGCCACGATTGGTGCCTTGACCATTCCTATGATGACCAAGTTAGGTTATAGGCCTGCTTTTGCAGGGGGAGTAGAAGCCTGTGCTTCTACAGGTGGTCAATTCTTACCTCCAGTTATGGGAGCGATTGCCTTTGTAATGGTTGCCTTCACTGGAGAACCATATACCAAAATCATGTTATTTGCACTAATACCGGCTTTACTTTTTTACTTAAGTATTTATGTAACCGTTCACTTAGAAGCACTGCGTTTAGACCTTCCACCAATGGAGAGTACAAAAAGTGTGAAGCAAGTATTAAAAGAGTACGGACATATGGTATTACCTCTTATTCTGCTCGTCTACCTTTTAATAAAAGGATATTCACCCTCCCTAGCAGGTGCGACAGCAACCGTATTCTTAATTTTCACCAGTTTCTTAAGACCTAAGACTCGTCCTACTTTTGGCGTCCTTTTAAAATCCTTTGAAGCAGGTGCCAAAAGTTCCTTAGTTGTTATCACTTCAACAGCTGTTGCCGGTATTATTATTGGAATCATTGATTTTACTGGATTAGGAGATCGTTTAGCATCTTCCATAGTATCTTTAGGCGGAGAACACTTGTTCCTCGTTCTGGGACTTGTAGCAGTAGTTGCAATTGTATTAGGAATGGGGATGCCTCCCGTACCAGCATATGTGATGCAGGCGGGCCTAACTATACCTGCTCTTGTTGATTTAGGGATTCCGCTCATCGTCTCTCATTTATTCGTATTCTATTTTAGCGGTTTATCCGTTATCACCCCACCTATAGCAGTGGCCGCTTATGCAGCAGCAGGATTGGCTGGGGCAAATCCCATGACTACAGGAGTCGAAGCATTCAGAATTGCTATCCCATCGTTTATCATACCGTTTATGTTTGTGTTAAGCCCAGCGTTGTTATTGCAAGGTCCAATATTTACTGTCTTTCAAGTTACTGTAACAGCAGTCTTAGGGGTAGTTTGTATGTCTATTTGTATGGAAGGTTACTTGAAGCGAAGCTTAATGTTTATTGAACGGATTCTGTTTTTCGTTACAGGAATTCTCTTGATGCTACCAATGAATACTACCCTTTTCCCAGGATTGGCCTTACTGGCGATCTTAGTTTTCATACAATTTCGTGGCACAAACAAGCCCACAGCTAATTTCTCAGGCTAAATACTCTTGCAGAATTAGTATTAGCAAAGGATAAGGAGGTCGGTACTTTTGTTTGAACAAAGAAACGAAGTTACTCTTAAAACTGATGTACTCATAATCGGTGGAGGAAGTGCCGGAACCATGGCGGCCCTTGCTGCTCGCAAAAAAGGATTGGATGTCATCTTGGTAGACAAGGCTAACATCAACCGAAGCGGGTGTGGAGCAGCAGGAAACGACCATTTTATGGCAGTACTAGAGACGGGGCCGGATTGGGATACCCCAGAGGCCTTTCTCACTTGGTATAAAAGACTAACTCAAGGTCTAGTCGATACCAAGGTCGTTGAGAAGGTATACACAAATAGAATCAAAGGTCTAGTTGACTATATGGAAAAAATTGGGATCCAAATGAGGATTGACACTGAGAATAATGATTTTGTTCGGACAAAATCATTTGCCCAACCGGGCGAATATTTTATTAACTTTGATGGGCGAAGCCTTAAACCCATCATTTCCAAGGAAGCAGAGGACGCGGGAGTCAAATGTATTAGACAAGTCTATATCACAGATCTCTTAAAACAAGAAGAGAGAGTTGTTGGTGCAGTTGGCTTCAATATTAGGAATGGGGATAGTTATATTCTGGAAGCTTCAGCAGTAGTATTAGCAACAGGTAATGTTTCTAGGATGTATCGTAATCCCTCGGGTTTTCCCTATAACGCTTGGCATAGCCCTTATAATAATGGATCGGCGCAAGCAATGGCCTATAAAGCCGGAGCCGATTTGAAGAATATGGAATTTGTAAATTACACCTTGACCCCAAAGAACTTCAGTGCATCGGCCCTAAATGCAATTGTTGGGATGGGGGGGTATATAGTCAATAGTTTAGGTGAGCGCTATGTCCTTAAATACCATGAACAGGGAGAACAAGGGCCACGGTGGACCATGCCTTGGGGGACGTACTGGGAGCTAAAGGAAGGGCGCGGACCATGTTATTTCGATGTGCGTCATTTGTCTGATGAGGCCCTTGAGCATTTATTGAATCATCTTTTGCCCGTTGATAAGAATACCTTCATGGATTATTGCAATCAGAAAGGTTTGGATCTCAAAAAAGATCTACTAGAAATTCAAATCAGCGAGGGGCAGATCCCTGCCTTTGTGGGATCAGTCACAGGGATTCACATCGATGAAAATTGTCTAACGACAGTTCCTGGTCTCTATGCAGCAGGCGGTTGTGCAGTAAGCATCTGCAACTTAGCAGGATCTATGGCGGTCGGAGAGGCTGCTGGAGAAGCGGCAGCGGATGAAATCCTTCGAAACAGTATTCAAATAAAACCCGACCCAGAAATAATTAGTGAGCTTAAAGCAAGGGCTTTTGAACCGCTACAGAGGGTTAATGAATTGGAAGAGTCACGCTTTGAAGGAAAGTTACATCAAGTCATGGCAGAGTATGTGGGTATTGGCCGGACAAAGCTTGGCTTAGAAACAGGAATTAAAGAACTGAAAAAGTTAAAGGATCTAACCAAAGTTCTTGGAGCTAATGATGGTCACGTTCTTATGAGGGTTCATGAAGCTCAAGATATGCTGTTACTGGCAGAATTGATTATCCGAGGAGCATTAACGAGAGAAGAAAGTCGTTTTGGCCTTTCTCACTATCGAGGCGACTATCCAGAAACCAATCCAGAGTGGCATGTTTCTCTCCACCAGAGTCTCAAGGATGGAATCCCAGCGATGAAGAAGGTTCCTGCCTACCATCAATAAGTGAGCAACTAAGGGAGTTACTTTAAGTCAATAAATGAAAAAACTTAAGAAGGTGATGCTTTCATGGAATATCCAGTGAAGATTGACCTAAGTCTTTGCAATCAATGTGGGTTATGTGAATTTAACTGTCCTGGCGATTTGATTTATTCTGATCAGGCAGGAGATCCTTATCTAAAATACCCTGAAGAGTGTTGGTTTTGTGGGGCGTGTCGCATGGATTGTCCTAAAAACTGCATAGAGATTATTTTCCCAATGGAAATGTTATAACTTATATCAAATATTTAAGGAGGTCAATAACATGACTATACCAAAAGAAATGAATGCTGTAGTACTGTACGGACCAAATGATTTTAAAGTCGAGAAAATTTCCGTACCTAAGCCCGGTCCATTTGAAGTATTGATGAAAGTTAAGGCAACAGCTATATGTGGAACTGATGTCGGTATTATTAGCGGAAAACATCCAGGCAAATGGCCTAAGAGTTTTCCTTATACACAAGGACATGAGTGGGCTGGAGATATTGTTGAATTAGGTGAATATACTGCCGGATTCGGATGGAAGATTGGGGATCGTGCTGCCGGAACTTCTCATGCAGGCTGTGGATTTTGCCGTATGTGCACTACTGGTCGTTATAACCTTTGCGAAAACTATGGAAAAACTGAGGTTGGACATAGGCAATATGGACACTACTCCCAAGGTTCCTTTGCTGAATACATGGTAGTCAATATTAAAAGCATTCATAAAATGCCTGATGAAATGACTTACGATCAAGGAGCATTGGTTGATTCTACGAGTATATCTCTTCATTCCGTAAAACGAGCTCAAGTTCATCCAGGTGATACAATTGCTGTCTTTGGACCTGGTGCTTTAGGAATTCTTGCAATTCAATGCGCTCATGCACTAGGAGCTGCAAAAGTTATTGTTGTGGGAGCCGGTGAACGTCTTGAGACAGCTAGGACGTTTAATGCAACTACAGTTAACTATAACGAGCAGGATGTAGTGAAGACTATCCTAGAGCTTACAGGCGGTCGTGGAGTGGATGCTTCAGTTGATACTGCGGCTACTGAGGACACTGTTGTTCAAGCTGTTCAAGTGGTGAGAAAAGGTGGAAGAGTTGCCTTTACTGGTATTCCGTTTAACCCGGTCAATCTACCTATGCAAGATATCGTTTTGAAAGAAATCGACCTCTTTGGTGTTCGTGCAAACCGTGGAACATGCGAAGAAGTTATTCCAATGGTTAGTGCAAAGAAACTTGATGTTGATGCTGTCATTACTCACCACTTCCCATTAACAGAATTCCCTAAAGCCTATGAAACTTTTACAAAGAGAATAGATGGAGCACTAAAGGTCATTCTTCTGCCATAATCAGTTTTCGGATATTTCTTAAAGATTCTTTAAATTTCTAAAGACTTTTGAAACGGATAGAGGTTTTATTAATGAATGGGAAACAAACTTTAGAAGGTTTCAAAGTAGCTATTATTTCTGAATCGGCTGGAAATTGGCCTGTATATGTTGGATTAGAAAAGAATTTTTTTGAAGCTGAAGGCCTGGATGTAGGAGTCGTCTTCACCAGGTCTTCGGTTAAACATCTTCAGGAGTTAAAATCAGGCGGTGTTTATGATGTCGGCCATCAGGCTGTTGATCATATCGTCCGTGCGGTGGAAGCAGGATCGGACAATGTGACCCTAAGAAATAGGAGGTAGTTGGATGAAAGCAGTATATTACCCTGAACCCAATAAATTTGAGATTAGAGATGTTCCCATACCTGAACCCAAACCGGGTGAGGTTTTAATTAAGGTTCGCTCAACTACAATCTGTGCTACAGACATGAAGGTGTTTATAGGGAATTGGCCAGGGGGAAGATTCCCTCATATTCCAGGGCATGAGTGGAGTGGAGAAGTTGTTGGTTTGGGCGATGGAGTCAATAAAGTCAAGGTTGGAGATAGAGTAGGCGTAGAAGTGCATGTTGGTTGCGGTAAATGTGAACCGTGTATTTATGGGATGTATAACCTATGTGTCAACTATGGCAATACTGCTTTGGGACACCAGCATATTGGATTTACGGTCCCAGGGGGGTTAGCTGAGTATTGTGCAGTTTCGGATAAAGCAGTTCACCGTTTACCTGATGGACTGGATTATGACCAAGGAGCAATGACAGATAATATTGGAGTTGCTTTACATGCAGTAGAGAGAGCAAGTTTGCGCCCTGGAGAAAACGTTGTCGTAATCGGACCAGGAGCTATTGGTCTGTTGGCAGTACAGGTTGCTCGTAGCATGTCAGCGGGCAAAATAGTTGTAGCTGGTGCAGGTGAGGGTGATGCTGATCGGTTAAAAACAGCAATAAAATATGGTGCCGACGAGGCAATAGATGTTTTGGCCGAAGAAAACGCAGCTGAGGCTATCAAACAAAAGTTCGGTGGACTTGGACCAGATGTAGTAATTGAGTTTGCTGGAAGTGAAGCAGCAGCTAAATTAGCTATTAGTTGTGCCCGTCGTGGTGGTAGAGTATCTTTGGGTGGCGCTACCGGTCCTGGACGAAACCTAAATATTGACTTAAGTGTGATTGTTAGAGGGCATTTAAACGTTTTCGGTTGTGTTGCCAACCCGCGTTGGGTTTCGGCTAGAGGACTGAAAATGATTGAAAGAGGGGATGTCGATGTTAGACCGTTAATGACACACCATTTCAATTCTCTTGATGATTTTGGGACTGCTTGGAGGATGACACATCAGAAGGAAGACTGTGCAATTCGAGTTATGATCCATCCTTAGAGTAAAAATCAAAATAAATCCTCACATAAATGGAGGGAAAAAACGGTGCTAAGGGAAGAACTCTACGACCAAGTCAAAAAGCTTATAGATAAATGTAATCGTTGTGGTTTTTGCCGGTCAGTCTGTCCATCTATGGCTGAACTAGGCTGGGAAAGTACGTCACCAAGAGGAAGAGTATTCCTTGTAGGGGAGGTATTGTCTGGTAGAATACCGCTAACAACCGAAGTTATCTCAAGGATAGATCAATGTTTATTATGCCGAAATTGTATGGCGGTATGTCCGGTTGGTGGAAAGATTGACCAGGTTATTATTGCCTTCCGCCACTTAGCAGCCCAAGAAAAGGGTGTTGCTACTAGCAAAAAGCTGATGTTGAACATGTTATCCAACCATCGGACTCTGTGCGATGTCATCGCACCTGTGGCTGCTGTTCTGGAACATATCCCCTTCAAAGAGACTTCAGGGGGAGGGGCAGTTTTCCGGTTGAATAAAAAAATGCGTGTTTTACCAATGTTTGGTGGGAAATCGCTTATTAACCAAGTACAACAAATCAAACCGGATAAACCAATTAAGAAAGTAGCCTTTTACGTAGGCTGTTATATCAACTATATGGGAGTTAATGTTGGGCGAGCAGTTCTTAGCGTTTTAGCACGAAACGGTGTAGAAGTAGTTATTCCTCAGACACAGACATGCTGCGGAGTACCTTATTTCGCTAGTGGCATGGTTGATAAAGCGGTGACTTTGGTACGCCAGAACATTGATGTTTTAGAAGCAGCTGATGTAGACGCCATTATTTATGCTTGTGGTAGCTGTGGTACAGGGCTCAAAGAATGGGGTCAACATCCAGAGATCGGCCCTGAATACGTAGAAAAAGCCAAGAAGCTTGAAGAAAAAATCTTTGAAATTGGAGAGTTTTTGATTGATCAGTTAGAGATTTCTGAGTTGCCACCTTTACCCAAGCCAACAAGAGTCACCTATCATGATAGTTGCCACTTAGCCGTTGGCGCTGGGGTTACAGAGCAACCACGTAAACTCTTAAATATGATGGGTAATGCTGAGTATATAGAAATGCCAGAAGCAAATATTTGCTGCGGTATGGGTGGCTTATTTAGTGTTACCCACTATGATATTTCTCGCAAGATTAATAGTCGTAAGATTGAAAAAATAACAAGTGTAAATCCTCAAGTTGTTACAAGCGGCTGCCCAGGATGTAATCTTCATATCATGGACGGCTTGAATAAAGTCGGGTCCGATATTGTCACTTCACATTATATTGAACTAATTAATAATGCCTATGATTGCACACAAGATTAACCCAATTCCATCACATCCTCAATTCACAGAATTAAAATATCGAAGGAGGAAAAGAAAATGAAAAGAATTTGGCCAAAAGGCCCGGATGAATTTATGCCATTTGTACCAGCTATAGAGGTGGAATCTGGAGAAAGACTTTTCTATCTTGCTGGTTGTACAGCACTTCCTTTATATCACAAGCACCCTCATGACCCGATAGAATTAACCCCACCCCCTGATATGGAAAGTCAGGTAAGGGCTGTATTTGCCAACATGAAACTGGTTCTTGATTCTATTGGAGCAGATTATTCTAACATTGTTAAATTAACACGCTATTTAACCGACATTAGAGAACAAGATATTTTAAACAGAGTTCAAAAAGAGTACCTGGGTGAGTATTTGCCAACAAGTACAACAGTAGAAGTAAGTAAGCTTGTATTTCCAGGTCTGAAACTGGAAATAGAAGCGGTAGTTGCAAAATAGGGGGCTTAAGTTATGAACTGGGAAAGCAAGGATCTCAAGCAAGAGTTATTATCTATTCTCAATCCTGATCAAGTATTCACGGATCCTATGGAATTGAGCTGTTATAGCTATGACACCTCATTTTACTCAGCTATAAATCCGCATATGCCAGAAGCGATAGTTTCACCTAAAAGTTTAAAAGATGTTGTTGAATTAATAAAATGGGCAGGTCAGAAACGATGCCCTATTATTCCACGCGGTGCTGCAACAGGACAGGCGGGTGGTACTTTGGCGATTTCTGGTGGAATTGTACTTGACTTAAGCAGTTGGAATGAGATTGAAGCCATAGAACCACATAATAAAATGGTGTTTTGCCGTCCAGGTATTACTTATGCCAAGCTAAATCAAGCATTAGAACTACATGGACTTTATCTTCCGCCAGACCCTAGTAGTGGTGATGCATGCACAATCGGAGGAATGGCCGCGAATAATTCCAGTGGCCCCCGCTCTTTAAAGCATGGACCTTTAAACAATTATATTATGGGATTAGAAGTAGTGCTGGGGACTGGTGAGGTTCTTGTAACAGGTGGTTTAAATGGAAAAGTTCTCAAAAATGTATCCGGAATAAACTTGAATTCTCTTTTCTTGGGTTCTGAAGGCATACTGGGAATAATTACTGGGATTTGGCTAACAGTTGCTAGGAAACCAAGAGCGAAAGCTGCTGTTGTAATGATCTTTGATACTGCAGAAACGGCCCAGGCGGCTAGTCAAGAAATAGAACGTAGGGGCGTAGTACCCGCAGCTATGGAATTTGTTTATTGTGCACCTGAAGCTACACGTGCTGCTGCAAGTTTTCATGAGGATCTCTATGTCCCAAAGGCAGAAATAGAGATTATTTGTGAAGTGGATGGCAACGAAGATAGTGTTGCTTGGGAATATGCCAGACTTCAGGAAGTAGCTAAAGAGTATGCCCAAGCATGGCACGGTTCCAGTGAATCTCACGGAATTCATGAGCTCTGGGAAATAAATGATAATATCGAAGGATTCAGCGCGAGTATCCGTGATGGAGCAAAACGTATTGCAGCCAGTGAAGATGTTTGCGTAAAATTAGAAAAACTTCCTAATGTATTAAGGGAGATTCAAAGCATAGCTAAACAAAATGGTATTGGGATAGTCAATTTTGGACACTGGGCTAAAGGCCATATTCACTCCGGATTATTAGTAAAGGTTGAAGATGAAAAAGAAGTAGAAGCGGCATTTAGGACCGCGGATGAAATACATCGACTGGTTTTACAAGAAGGTGGAGCTACAACTGCAGAACATGGGGTAGGTTTCGTAAGAGCTCCATATATGCTAGAAGAGCATGCCAATGGCTTGGGCTGGATGGTGAAGATTAAAGAAGCTTTAGATCCATACCAAATATTGAATCCAGGTAAAATATTGCCATTGGAGACCCGAAAGAATTCTGATTAAAAATAGTAAGGAGGGGGAAAAGAAAGATCTGAATACTGCTTGATACGTTAAATATTACGACTAAAAAGGAAGGTGAACTCTATTGTTTAAAAGCCTGAAATTCGGGATTATTATCATCTTGATTATCTTGGTAACCCTCATTGGAGGTTGCTCCGCACCAGCTTCATCTACTCCTCCTCCCGCAACAGAGGAACCTCAAGAGCAAACGCCTGTTACCTTAAAGCTTGCCCACGGATTGTCACCCGTTGATATTCATGGCAAAGCTTATCAGTTCTACGCTGATAAAGTCGCTGAACTCTCCGATGGAAGCATTCAAATCGAGGTGTTTCCAGGTGCTTCTTTAGCTGCAAACCCACAAATGTTTAAAGCCGTCCAAACTGGAGTTGCAGATATTGGAATTTTCCCATCCTCCTTTGTTGCTCCTCAAATGAAAGAAGTAACGATTTTTGAAATACCAGGTATGTTTGACCCAACGAAAATTCCTCAAATCCAAGAAGAAATAACTCCAATTATGGAAAAGATTCATGCTAAATACGGAATGAAGTATTTATGGGCGACAGCCGAAGGCGAATTAGTTTTGGGCGTCTCCAAAAAAATCGGAGCACCAGTTAAAAACATTGATGAGATTGAAGGTCTTAAAATTAGAGATTATGGTCAATGGATCGGAAGAACCTTGGGTGCTTGGGGTGCTGTTCAAACCACTATTCCTCCAGCTGATTTGAATGCTGCTTTAGATAGAGGCACAGTTGAAGGTTCTCTTGCCAGTTGGTCCTTCTCCTATGGTTTTAAAGTTCATGAACAAGCACCTTATTTTACCATGTTTGGGACCAATAATATGTGGCATTGGGCAACAATTAGCGAAGCTTCTTGGGCAAAATTGTCTTCAGAACAACAGCAAGTTTTAGTTGATGCTGGAAAATTGGCAATGGAATATAATATACAGCTGGAAGCAGAAGACAAAGAACTGTTTAAGCAAGCTGTAAATGATGTTGGCGGTGCTATCTATGAATTAACTCCAGAAGAACGTGCCCAATTTGTAGATAAAGCTGCTCCCTTGATTGAGGACGTACGAGCAATAAGTGGTCCTGAAGGCAATGAACTGATCGATATACTTGAAAGCATAAAATAATTTTTGGGTGGTGATTTCCGGCGGTTATGCTGGAAATCACCAAAATCATTAGGAGGGCAGCTGTGAAAACCTTTATCAAAAAGTTGAAAACTCTAAATGAAGCCGCTGCGACAATATCTGGTGTGCTTATTTTTTTAATCTGTTTACTAGCTGTAGTTGAAGTTATAGCAAGAACAGTTTTTGATCAGCCCACAAGATGGTCTTTAGCCTTTTCTCAGTTTATGTTATTATACGCAATTTTCTTGGGTTCAGCTTACTGTTTTCAGGAACGAGGTCATATCAGAGTCGATATATTAGTTGAACATCTCCCTAGAAGAATGAGGGCTAGCTTCAACGTAATTGGCCTATTAATTGCTTCGGTTTTTGTGGGCGTTTTAATTTGGAAGGGTTATGAGAATATGATACTGTCGGCCCGGTTTGACTTTTTAACCATTACTACCATTCAAATTCCTGCTGCTTATTTATATGCGATTATTTTTGTTGGTTCAATTCTAATGCTTCTTTCGATATTTGCTTTAATAAGTGAAAATATTTTAATCTTTATGCAAAAAGAGGAGGGGGATGTAGAATAATGCTAACCTTCTTCTTCTTAGGCGCGCTCTTAGTGGTATTTTTATTAGGAGTACCAATTGCTTTTGGTCTAGGTTTTATCGCTGTATTAGGAACTATAATTTTTTTAGATCCTGCCCAGCTTTCTCAACTTGTAGAAATTGCCTATGAGCAAGGAACAAGTACAACACAAATGGTTGCGCCCTTATTCATACTGATGGCAGAATTGATTTCTCATGGGGGTATCGCAAAGGATATTTACAATGTATTAAGCAAATGGTTAAGAAAGATACCGGGATCTCTTGGACTTAGTACAATTGGTGCAAGTACTATCTTTGCAGCGCTATGTGGTTCAAGTCCTGCGACAGCTGTAACCATAGGCAAAATTAGTATCACTGAGATGAACCGTCATGGTTACAAGCCTTCCTTTTCAGTAGGGACAACTGTTGCTGGAGGTACGCTAGGGATAATGATACCCCCAAGTATAACCTTTATTGTTTACGGAATTATTACACAGACTTCTATTGTTAAGCTTTTTATGGCAGGCCTCTTACCTGGTTTGCTTTTGAGTTCGTTACTTTTTCTTTTCATCTATCTAAGGGTTAAGTTGAACCCTTCTCTTGTGCAACACAATGTGATTGCAGATTCAGAAGCTATTAACCAAACGGTTGTTGCAGAGGATAGCTATTTAAAAGATATGGTGAAACTCTTCCCAGCTCTAGGTCTTATTGCTTTTATCTTAGCTTCTATGTATCTCGGATGGGCTACTCCAACTGAAGCTGGAGGTATAGGAGCTTTTGGCGCATTATTTATTGTCTTGGCATTAAAAAGATTGACCTGGAAAAGTTTTTTACATATCTTACGGGAGACTGCTAAGACCAGTGCGATGATTTTGTTTATCATTATTGGAGGAATTTGTTTTTCCTTTACAGTCAGTTCTCTCGGAATACCACAACATTTATCGGAGCTTATTATCTCGTTTAGCGTTAATAAATGGGTAACGTTGCTTCTGTTTTATGGACTTTTACTAATTTTAGGATGTTTGATGGACCCAGTGAGTATGGTCGTTGTGACTATGCCTTTTGTCTTTCCAGCTTTGATGACTCTCGGCTTTGATCCGATTTTCATAGGGGTCGTATCTACTTTGTTGGTTGAAATTGGGATGATTACACCGCCTGTAGGGATGAATTTGTTTGTAGTTAAGGGTATAACAGATATCCCGTACGGGGAGGTTGTCAGAGGCTCATTGCCTTTTGTAGGAGTACTTCTGATAGGTTTAGCTATTATTACCTTATTCCCTCAGATTATACTTTTCGTACCAAATTTAATGGGAAATTAAGCTAATAATTATCCTGGTATTAGCATGATTATTTTAGGAACAGTTGCTATCTTGACTATCATTATAGCTCCCAAAGGGATAGTTGGGACCCTGCATGACAGGTTTGGGTTTGAACTTTTATCAGTACGAAGACAGTGAACGGAGAAACATTGGTTAAATTATATATGCAATGTGATAGAATTGCAGTGTATCCTACAAAAGACTAGTCAGTATAGAAATAAAAGGTTATTCTTAAAATATATAGGATATCCTTTTTCTTTTAGTCATAAAATCAGTATAACTTAATTAGGTAGTTATCAAGGAGGTAACATGAAGGTTTTGGGGATTGTAGGAAGCAAAAGAAAAAAAGGTAATACTTCTGTGCTTGTTCAAAAAGCATTGCAAGCGGCTCAAAAAGAAGGTATGGAAACAGAAATAATTTACCTCGGGGACTATGATATCCATGGATGTAGAGGTTGCGACGGATGTAAAAAAACATATAAATGTATAATAGATGACGATATGCAGAAGATATATCCTCTTCTCCTAGAATCGGAAGCAGTTATCCTAGGTTCACCTACATATTTTTACAATGTAACCTCCGATATAAAAGCTTTCATCGATAGGTGTTATTGTCTAGAAGCATTTGCGGAAGATGATCGTTCTGTTTGGTTAGGTATCAACGAGGCTATGGGGGGCAAATATGCAGTTGTTATCGCTGTCTGTGAACAAAGTTCAGAAGAGGACATGGGTTATACGGCTGTAGCAATGGAGAAATCTTTACAAGCTTTAGGTTATAGAGTAGTAGAGAGTGTTAAGGTATTAAAATTATTTAGTAAAGGAGAGGCTTTAGGAGATAAAGAGGCATTAGAAAATGCTGAAAAAGCGGGGGTCAAACTTGCTAAAACGTTGAAGTTGAGGAAAGAAGTTCAAGAAAGATTAAGCCTATAACAAAAAAGATAAAGCCCATAAAGCTGAAACAATAAAGTAGGGCTGTTACACATTAAACCAACGTGTTGAGAAGTGTAGCAGCGTTTTTCTTATACAATAAGTATTGGTATTTATATAGAAGTAAGTCTGCAATTATCTCTGGCATTTATTTTTTTAAAGGACTTTATTAAGTTTTGGTTAATATGGTAATATTAATGCAAATAATGTTCTTATGGTATTATAGCGTAATCTATTATTGGAACATTTAAAGGAAGGAAGTATATGGAGATAAAAAGACATACTGAGTTATTAGACAATGAAGAATGGCAGTCCTTTGAAGAAAACGATATTCTAGAAAAGCTAGAGAGCAGTAGGGACGGTCTCGAACCCGAAGAAGCAACAAACCGTCTCGAAGTATATGGGCCGAATTCCCTACCTATGAACGAGCCACCGACCATCTGGAATATTTTATTTCATCAGATTAAGAATCCCTTGATTTTCATCCTTATAGCAGCTGCGATAGCATCAGTGGTAATAGGTGAAGGTACCGATGCTATTTTTATTATAATCGTAATTTTACTTAATAGCGGTTTGGGCGCATATCAAGAGTATAATGCTGAAACTGTCTCTTATACACATCTGACGCTGCCGACGAC
>JAGXFZ010000114.1 GCA_024637055.1 Gracilibacter sp.
CACCTGGGCCACCAAGGCCACAGGGTCAAAGACCATATGGAGATGCGAGGCCACAAGGTGATAGACCACCTGGGCCACCAAGGCCACAGGGTCAAAGACCATATGGAGATGCGAGGCCACAAGGTGATAGACCACCTGGGCCACCAAGGCCACAGGGTCAAAGACCATATGGAGATGCAAGACCACAAGGGCCAAGGCCTACTGGTGATCGCCCACCTTTCCAACGTCCTCCTGCTGACGGGAGAAGACCAACTCAGGGTCAACGTCCTGGACAAGATAAAAAAGCACCTCAGACGCAAAAGATTAAAATCGAGGGCAAATCAGTAGAACTAACGGTTGCAGAACAACCAGTAAAGCGTCAACCACCTGACAAAAAAAAGGCTCATCAGAGAGACTATGGGTTCGAGAAAAAACGTGGTGTGGAAAAGGACTTTAATAGTATCAATAGAAGAGGCGGAAAACCTCAACCTCAGCGCGTTGAAAAGAAAGAAGTAACTCCAAAACATATCATTATTCCGGAGACGATATCTGTTCAAGAGTTAGCTTCAAGGATGAGTCGTAAAGCTAGTGAAGTTATTAAAGAACTAATGAAACTGGGCGTTATGGTAACAATTAATCAGGAACTTGATGCTGAGACAGCTACAATTGTTGCTACAGAGATGGGTGTTACCGTGGAAGTAAGGGCTGAAAAGTCAATGGCTGTAATCGATGACATCGAGGATAAGGAAGAAGATCTGAAATTCCGTCCACCTGTTGTTACTGTTATGGGTCATGTTGACCATGGTAAAACTTCATTGCTTGATGCTATACGTTCAGCTAATGTCACTGCTTCCGAAGCAGGAGGCATAACTCAGCATATAGGTGCTTATCAAGTTGAAATAAAGAACCAAAAAATTACCTTCTTAGATACTCCTGGTCATGAAGCATTTACTTCAATGCGAGCTAGAGGTGCACAAGTTACTGATATTGCTATTCTTGTTGTAGCAGCAGATGACGGAATTAAACCTCAGACTGTTGAGGCTATCAATCATGCCAAGGCAGCCAACGTACCAATCGTAGTTGCTATTAATAAAATAGATAAAGAAGGTGCTGATCCAGATAAAGTTAAACAGGAATTAACTGAGTATGGATTAGTGGTTGAAGAATGGGGCGGAGATACTATCGCTGTACCTGTGTCTGCCTTAGCAAGAAGTAATATCGAATCCTTGCTGGAAATGATTCTTCTAGTAGCAGAGGTTAAGGAACTTAAGGCAAACCCCAACAGAAATGCTACAGGAACAGTAATTGAAGCTAAATTAGATAAGGGTAAGGGCCCAGTGGCAACTATTCTGGTATCTAAAGGTACGCTAAATGTTGGAGACATTATTGTTGCCGGGCATTCGTTTGGTAGAATAAGAGCAATGGTTGATGATAAGGGACGTAACGTCAAGAAGGCTGGTCCATCCATGCCTGTAGAGGTTCAAGGGTTATCCTTAACACCTCAAGCAGGAGAAATCTTTAATGTTGTCAATGATGAAAAACTTGCACGCCACGTCACCGATGCACGTTTAGACGAGCGTAAAGCAGAAGAGATTAAACAAAAATCAAAGTTAAATTTAGAAGATTTATTTGATAAGATTAAAGAAGGCGAAATCAAAGACCTTAACATTATTATTAAAGCTGATGTCCAAGGTTCTGTTGAGGCCATCAAACAATCATTAAACAAGCTCACGACTTCTGAAGTAAGAGTAAATATAATTCATGGTGGAGTGGGAACAATAAGTGAATCAGATGTTATGCTAGCTGCGGCATCTAATGCCATCATAATCGGATTTAATGTTCGTCACGACTCCAACACGAAGTCTACAGCTGATATGCAGGGTGTTGATATAAGACTTTATAGAGTTATCTATGACGCTATCAGCGATATCAAAGCGGCTATGGAAGGTTTGCTTGATCCTGATTACAAAGAAGTTATTCAAGGTAAGGCTGAAGTACGTCAGGTATTCAAGGTACCAAAAATTGGGACAGTAGCTGGTAGTTATCTAACTGAGGGTAAAATATTCCGCTCTTCGAAAGTCAGAGTTATTAGAGATGGTAAGGTTATTAGTGAGTCAGATATTGAATCCCTTAGACGTTTTAAAGATGATGTCAAAGAAGTAGCTGAAGGATATGAATGTGGTATTGGACTGAAGAGCTTTAATGACCTCAAAGAAGGAGATATTCTGGAAGCCTTTACTATAGAGGAAGTTAAGCGAGAACTCTAACATCGTCATTGGGGGTAATATCATGGTCAAACACAGAGCTTCAAGGCTGGCTGAGTCTATAAAGGAAGAAGTCTCAAAAATGATACGCGAAGAAGTCAAAGATCCACGCTTAGGTTTTGTAACTGTAACTGATGTCGAAGTAGCTGAAGATTTACGGCATGCAAGAGTATTCGTCAGTATTTTAGGTGAAGAAGAAGACGTTAAAAACAGTATGGATGTCCTGACACGTGCTTCAGGATTTGTGCGTACTGAACTTGGGAAAGCTATCAGACTTCGTCACGTTCCGGAGATATCATTTAGGTATGATAAGTCGATTGAACATGGGGCCCATATTTCCAAATTACTGCGAGAAGTTGGAGTGGAAGGTGATTCTTCCGATGCAGAAAAAGATGACGAATGATACGTTAAAACAAGTTGCAATAGAGTTAGAGAAAGTGCCAGCGGCGGCACTTTTCTCCCATGTCCATCCAGATGGTGATAGCTTGGGTTCTATGTTAGGTTTAGGTTTAGCGTTAGAGAAACTGGGAACTAAGATATATCTTTATAACGCTGGACCTATCCCAGAAAGCTTAAAATTTCTTCCAGGGGTTGAACGAATTGCTGACTCAATTTCCCAAGAACTGCCTGAGACAATAATCTTTATTGACTGTGCGGAATTTGATAGAGTAGAGATTAACGGATTATCCAAAGATGATTTGATGGGGAAAAAAGTAATTAATATCGATCATCATATTTCCAATGATTATTTTGGAACCATTAACTGGGTTGATTCCCAAGCTGCTGCTTCAGGGGAAATGATATATCGTCTTGTTAGAAAACTAGGAATCAAGATTTGTAAGGATATCGCAGTTAACTTATATACCGCTATAATTACGGATACAGGAAGATTTAGTTTCAGCAATACAACCCCTAAAAGTTTTAAGATAGCTGCAGAGTTAGTTAAAACCGGTATAGACTTAGTCCATATCAATAATATTCTCTTTGAAGAGAAATCTCTTGCTCAAACTAGACTTCTTTATAAAGCATTATCAAATCTGGAGCTTTTTCATGAAGGAACCATTGCTATCATTACTCTTTCTAAGAATGATTTTGAGACTAGTGGTGCAGAGGAAAACCTAAGCGAAGGTTTGGTTAATTATGCTCGTAATATAGAAAAGGTAGAAGCAGCAGCTTTGCTTAAAGAAATCGATTATTCCGATATTAAAGTAAGCTTTCGATCCAATTCATGGATAGATGTTAATAAAGTAGCTCAAAAATTAGGTGGTGGGGGACATGTACGTGCTTCTGGATGTACGATCAACTTACCATTTGCGGAAGCAAAACAGAAAGTTATTTTTGCCTTGGAGGAGGCTTTAAGTATTGAATGGGGTAGTTAATATATTAAAGCCTATTGGAATGACTTCTACAGATGTTGTGAGATGGGTTGAGAAAAGGACAAAGGGAGACAAAGTAGGTCATACCGGAACCTTGGATCCTGGTGCTAGCGGAGTTCTTCCAATCTGTGTAGGAAAAGCAACTAGACTAGCGGAATATTACACGAATCAAAGAAAATACTATCGTGCCGAGATAACTTTAGGTATTGCTACAGATACACAAGATTCCTTTGGAGAGGAAATTTCCAAGAAAGCTCCTGAAGTATCTAAAAGTGAATTTGTTAATGCCTTGAATAAGTTTATCGGTGACGTTGAACAACTTCCTCCTATGTTCTCTGCTGTCAGAAAAAATGGGAGGCATTTGTATGAATATGCTAGAAAAGGGATCGAAGTAGAAAGAAAGCAAAGAACAATTACGATTTATTCTTTAGAATTAGTCGATTGGTATAAGGGCAATTTTCCTAAAGCCATTTTTGATATAGAATGTTCGAAAGGAACTTATGTCCGCACTATATGCCATGATTTAGGTATTGAACTGGGCTGCGGCGCGCATATGTCATTTTTATTGCGATTGGGATCAGGGCCTTTTACGATTCAAGATAGTAAGACCCTTGAAGAAATCGAGGCATGTTTAACCCAAGGCGATCTGAGCTTTGTTACAAGCCCACAATGGGGCTTAGCTCTACCTAGAGTCCATCTTCCTCCAAACAGATTAAAGCCTTTTATAAACGGTTTATCTACATCCGAAAACATGGTTGAGCGAGAAGATTCTAGTGAGGAATCGACAGTTCAAGTATATTGTGATCAAAGCTTCATTGGTATCGGGGTTTGGAAAGATGGGAACTTGTGTCCGCATAAGGTTATAGTTTAGCCTATATGTCGATACAACTTCATGTCGGAGAACGCACTGCAGTAAGCGCTTTTCGGCAATAATGACATCCGGTCATAAAGTCCACGGATGGACAAATATCGCAGTGCCATGGATGGCAAGGAGCGGTAAACTGCCGCGCTCCGCATCCGTGCTCCGCTTGCCGCGTATACTGCAGTACGTTCTAGCATTTGTAGAGTTATATCTATCTAGGGAAGCAGGCTGTTTAGGGGGAACAATTTTGGAAATATGCACTGTAAAAGATAATAAAAATAACGAACCTTGTGTAATAGCTTTAGGTAACTTTGATGGCGTTCATTTAGGACATCAAAGGTTATTTAAAAGTGGAAGCAAAATAGCTGAACAACTTAATGCTAAGATGGCTGTTCTTCTGCTAGATCCGCATCCTTTTAAAATTCTCCATCCTGGAAGAAGTCTAAATCTTTTGACTGATCAGACTGAAAGGTTACAACTTTTTGAAAAGTATGGGATTGAAAGATTATTTCTTTATCCTTTTACCTTAGGCTTTGCAAATACTTCTCCACGGGAGTTTATTGAAAATATTCTCCTTAGAATTGGAGCTGTACATATCGTTGTTGGTTTTAACTATTCTTTTGGTGCCAAAGGAAAGGGCACTCCCCAAGACCTGAAACTTTTTGGGCAGGAATATGGGTTTGGCGTTAGTATCGTTGAAGCGGAAAGACTCGATGATAAGATTATATCTTCATCGGAAATTCGTCGTAGTCTTCTAAATGGAGATGTTGGTACGGCAAAAGCAATGATGGGACATGTCCCTAAACTAAGCGGTACAGTAAAACATGGAGACAAAAGAGGTAGACTACTTGGATACCCTACAGCAAATATACAAGTCGATGAAGACTTGCTTGTTCCGAAGAATGGAGTCTACGCTGTTAACTCGGAGATAGACGGTAAAATATATGGTGGAATGATGAACATTGGCTTACGGCCAACATTTTACTCCGAACAGGAGAGAACTGTAGAAGTTAATTTTTTTGATTTTGCAAAAGATATATATGGAAAAAAGCTAATTATAGCGATCCAAGATAGGTTGCGTTCTGAGAAAAAGTTTAACGGGGTCGATGAAATCATTAATCAGTTAGATAAAGATAGACAGGATGCAATTAAAGTTCTGAATTCTTTAGGATAGAGCCAAATCCAACTTTACAAATTGACTATTTTGCGTTAGAATTACCAAAGTAACCGCTGACTCAGTTGAGCGATTCTCCAACGCTTCACTTGGCAGTAGGGGTTTTAAAATTTATGGAGGTGCAGTTTAATGTTAACACCGGAGAAAAAGAAAGACATTATTGTCAAATACCAGCAACACGAAGGTGACACAGGTTCACCAGAAGTTCAAATTGCGATTCTAACAACAAGAATCAATGAACTTACCGAACACTTTAAGACGCATAAGAAGGATCATCATTCAAGAAGAGGTCTTTTGAAGTTGGTAGGACGACGTCGTGCCCTTCTAAATTACCTTAAGAATAATGATGTTAATCGTTATCGTAAAATTGTATCGGATTTAGGTATGCGCCGTTAATGGCAATCGCCTATATGTAATTAACAAGGAGCAAAAACTGCTCCTTGTTTTTAATTAATTCATTCTTAAAAAAACGCTAAATGTGGTTTTTTTACGCCTATGCAGGAAATAATAGACTTATGTCGAAAAATAAACAGGTTATAGATAAAATGATGTAAATGTTTTAAGGAGGTTTCATTGTGACTCACGATGTGATTGAACGTTCACTACAAGTAGGAGACAGAAAAATGTCTTTTGAAACGGGGACTATAGGTCGCCAAGCCGGGGGATCTATTTTTCTAAAGTATGGCGATACGGTGGTGACTGCCTTTGCTACCGCTTCTGCTCAGGCACGTGAAGGTATTGATTTTATGCCGTTAACAGTAGATATTGAAGAACGTTATTACGCTGTAGGTAAAATCCCCGGTGGTTTCATCAAAAGAGAGGCAAGACCGAGTGAGAGGGCAACTCTGACAGCAAGACTTATCGACAGATCTATCAGACCGCTATTCCCAAAAGGATATAGTAACGAGGTTCAAGTAGTGACCATGGTTATGTCCGTTGATCAAGACTGTGCCCCTGATATAACAGCGATCAATGCTGCTTCAGCGGCGCTAACCATATCGAATATCCCTTTTGAAGGGCCAATCGCTGCAGTGATCGTAGGGTTGGTGGATGGTCAATATATTATTAACCCTACCATTGCGCAGCAGGAAAAAAGTCTCATGCAGCTGTATGTAGCAGGGACTAAGGATGCAATCATGATGGTTGAGGCTTCAGCTAATGAAGTACCTGAAGAACAGATGTTGGAAGCAATTATATTCGGTCATGAAGAGATCAAGAAAATCGCTGAATTCATCTTATCATTCAGAGAAGAAGCGTTACAAGTTGGACTTGCCAAGGCTAAAAAGGAAGTAACGCCTGTAGAGATTCCTACTGATATTACTGAAAGAGTTCATGAATGGGCGTATGACAAACTTGATAAGGCAATAAGGGTAGAAGAGAAAAAGGCGCGTGAAGAAGCGATTGATGGTGTTAGGGATGAAGCTTTAGAGTTCTTTGTTGAGGAATTCCCTGAGCAGTTGGATATTGTTAAGAAAGTTTTAAATGCCTTAACCCATAAAATCATGCGTAGGTTGATTACAGTAGAGCATATCCGTCCAGATGGCCGAGCTTTAAACGAAGTCAGAAAAATAGAAATTGAAGTAGGAAGACTTCCACGCACTCATGGCAGCGCTTTATTTACTCGAGGACAGACTCAAGTCATGACAGTAGCTACCCTTGGTGCAGTCGGTGAAGAACAAATTATCGATGGATTAGGATTAGAAGATTCTAAAAGATATATGCACCACTATAATTTTCCTCCATTCAGTGTTGGGGAAGTGAAATTCATGAGAGGTCCGGGTAGACGAGAAATCGGTCATGGTGCACTCGCTGAACGAGCACTCTTACCACTTATCCCTTCTGAAGAGAACTTTCCGTATACTTTAAGACTGGTATCTGAGGTGCTAGAATCCAACGGTTCCAGCTCTATGGCTTCAATTTGCGGAAGTACCCTGTCATTAATGGATGCTGGCGTACCACTTAAAGCACCTGTAGCAGGGATCGCAATGGGTCTTATTGAAGAAGAAGGTCAGATTGCCATACTCACAGATATCCAAGGGATGGAAGACCACGATGGAGATATGGATTTCAAAATTGGGGGAACCGCCAAAGGGGTTACCGCCTTACAGATGGATATCAAAATCAAAGGCGTTAGCCGCAAGGTACTGACTGATGCCCTGGCCCAAGCTAGAGAAGGACTGGACTTTATCTTAGGTAAAATGATTGCGGTAATACCAGAACCAAGGAAAGAACTTTCCCGTTATGCTCCACGTATTATTTCGTTTTCTATTCATCCTGATAAGATCAGAGATATTATTGGCCCAGGTGGAAAGATTATCAAGAAAATAGTTGAAGAAACTGGAGCTAAGATCGATATCGAAGATGATGGAAGAGTATTTATCTCTGCTATTGATGGCGAAGCTGGTGAGAACGCTCTTAAGATTGTCAAATCTTTAACCCAAGATATTCAAGTAGGTCAGATTTATAAAGGTAAAGTCGTCCGCATTATGGACTTCGGAGCTTTTGTAGAGGTTATTCCTGGTGTTATGGGACTTTCAGGAAAAGATGGTCTGGTTCATATCTCACAGTTGGATGTTGACAGAGTCAATAAAGTCGAAGACATAGTTAAGCTAGGCGATGAGATATTAGTCAAAGCAACTGGTATAGATAAACAAGGTAGACTTAATTTATCTAGAAAAGAAGCTATGGCTCAAGAACAAAAATAAACCACAAATAGGTTTTCTCTTCGCGAATAAACGTCTGTATTACTCTCTATTTGCATAAGTATGTAAATAGGGAGGGAGTCAGATGTTTATTTTACATTTATCTAGAATTAGGATAAAGGTAGTTACTTTAGCTGTACTTTTCATAGGGCTTACCATTATAGATGCCAGATCAATCGGAGTAAGCCACCTTGATCTTCCTGCCCCCCTGGAAAGAGTAGTCACAGATGAGAAAGTGATAGCACTTACAATAAATGTTGACTGGGGAGAAGAATATATTCCGGCTATGCTAGATGCATTGGAAAGATATGATGCGAAAGCTACTTTTTTTGTTACTGGCAGATGGGCTGAAAATAATTCTGAGATGATAAAAGTCATGGATTCCAAAGGACATCAAATTGAAAATCATGGTTATTATCATTCGCATCCCGACCAAATTCCTGTAACCAAGACTGAAGAAGAAATCATGGCGACAGAAAAAGTCATTATGGGTATAACTGGAAAGAAAACTAACTATTATGCACCTCCGTATGGAGAGAGAGGGCCTAATGGGCTTAAGGCTGCTTCAAATTTGGGGTATACTACGGTTCTTTGGACATTAGATACCATAGATTGGCAACCGGAAAGCAATCCTGAGATTATTGTCCAAAGGATTTTAGAACCTAAAATTAGACACGGAATTAAGCCGGAAAGGAAAGGGGCTATTGTACTGATGCACCCTAAAGAGAACACGCTCCATGCACTACCTTCCATTCTTTCACGCTTGAAAAAAGAAGGTTTCAACATAGTGACGATAGAAAAATTAATAACATCTCGCTAAGCGGGAAATACTACCCTTTGTATTAAGATAAGGGGTGGTAGAATGGTTTTAAATTGGACACGAAAAATAATTGTCGTTTTAGTTTTATGTATATTCCTAGCTAATCCTGCTTTTGCTGATATTACAATATCTACAGACGAAATTACGATTGAGACCGCAAAGGTATCAAGCGGAAAATGGACCCTTCCTTATGTTACTGCTCATTCTGCTATCTTGATGGACGCTCAAACTGGAGATATCCTGTACGAAAGAGATGCCTATACACAGCGTCCCAATGCGAGCACAACAAAGATTTTAACAGCTATCGTAGCCTTAGAGCTTGCAGACTTAGATGAGGTTACGACCATCAGTGAGAAAGCTGATAAAGTAGGTGAATCTTCGCTTCACCTTAATAAGGATGATAGATTAAAACTAGGAGAACTAATTGAGGGCGCTTTAGTAAAATCTGGGAACGATGCCTGTGTGGCGATTGCTGAGCAGACTGCAGGTAGTCTTGATAATTTTATAAGGTTAATGAACTTAAAAGCGGCATCCTTAGGAGCTTACAATACTAACTTTACTAATCCGCATGGCTTACCCGATAAGAATCACTACTCAACCGCCTATGATTTAGCTATAATAGCCAGATACGGCTTAAACATCCCTGAGTTCTCCAACATTGTGCAGACAAAAGTTGCAACAGTTAATTACGAGCATCCACAAAAAAATCAAGTCGTAAACAACACCAATAAATTATTATATAATTATGCATTAGCCAATGGAGTTAAGACAGGAACCACCAATGCTGCAGGAAAGTGTCTTGTAGCTTCTGCAAGTAAGAACGGCAGGAGACTAATTTCTGTAGTCTTAAACGCTCCCGATCGGTTTGGGGATGCCCAGAGATTATTAGAATGGGGTTTTAATAATACGAAAATAGTAGATATGGGTAAAAAGGGAGACTTCGTTACCTATCATCCTAGCTATCAGCAGAGTCTGCCGGTGGCGCTAGGTTCAGATGTAATAATTTGTATCGAAACAGCAAGGATAAATGAGCTTCGTCTACAGGTTGAATTCATTAAGGGTGTCTGTTTCGATACAAATTATTACATCTGAACCTAGCGCCACCGGCAGACTCTGCTGATAGCTAGGATGA
>JAGXFZ010000115.1 GCA_024637055.1 Gracilibacter sp.
ACGTTATGATTATATCGCGTGTTGTGAAGTAATAGAGCATTTTCATAACCCCGAAAAAGAATTCAGGTTATTACGCTCTCTGCTTAAACCAGAGGGAGTGCTCTTCTGCATGACCGAAGTTTACTTCGAAGATATCGATTTTACAAAATGGTATTATAAAAATGACCCAACTCATGTCTTTTTTTATCATGCACAAGCTTTCAACTGGATTAAATCTAATCTAAACTATTCCGACGCAATTATCACTAAAAGGCTAGTCACACTCAAGGCCTAAAGGCAAATCTTTTTTCACTAACCACTACAGCACTCAAAGAGCCTTTAAGGTTGTGTTAAATTCTCTTTTATCTTGTTAACTCTTTCGTTTCCTGCAAGATTCTCCAATCTTTCGTACTCCGCACCATATCCATCTATCTCCCTTAAATCAGAGGCTAGAAAATCTTTAAAACTATCCCATAGATTGTCCATCTTCTCCTTATCAAGGGAATAGCATACCCAGTATCCTTCTTTCTTTTCTCTAATAAGGCCTGCTTCTTTCAAAATCTTCAGATGCTGGGATACCCTTGGCTGAAGCATATCAAGTGTTTCACTCAATTCACAGACGCATAGCCCCTGGACTGATAACATCTTTATTATCTTAAGCCTGGTTGGTTCACCCAGAGCTTTAAATACTTTATATATTTCTTTTTCCACGTTATTAGCAACCTCGCTTTAGCAATTTTTTTGTACTAACCAAGATTCCCGAACAAATACCCAGCTACCGTAGACATGACCACCACCAATATAATATAGGTTAAGGTCTTCTTTGCTCCTAGCACACTTTTAATAACCAACATATTTGGAAGACTCAAAGCAGGCCCTGCCAGCAACAATGCTAATGCAGGGCCTTTGCCCATACCAGCTCCTAGCAAACCTTGGATAATAGGCACCTCTGTCAGAGTAGCG
Organism: Gracilibacter sp.; assembly: GCA_024637055.1. Classification (GTDB taxonomy): domain Bacteria; phylum Bacillota; class Desulfitobacteriia; order Desulfitobacteriales; family Syntrophobotulaceae; genus Gracilibacter. The sequence continues at coordinate 943 of JAGXFZ010000115.1, forward strand.
AAATACATCAAAGATCCTACCACTGAAGCAATTAGATTAGCCTGGATGGAATTGCCGCCTACCAAAGAGGAAATCCATTCCGCAGGGATTATCCCGCCGTTGGTTCCCGGTCTTCCCATCAGAAATCCTGCTGCCAGAACCCCAATGAACAATAGCGGCAGAATGAGTTTGGCAAAATCCCAGGAAGAATCCACCCATTGCTTCAACTCATCCTTCTGAAACCAGCGTATAAGCATGTAAGCAAGTATCCCCAGTAATAAGAAGGTCATCGGCCAATGTATCTGATAAATTGCATACCAAAAACCTTCCTCGGTTTGTGGCTGAGCCCAAGCAGCAAATATAAGAATAAGTACCAGAGTAGCAAAGTAGAGAAGATTTTTGGTGCCACTTCTACCGGATTCCTCTTCAAACCCTTGTTCAAATCCTAACGCTTCCTTCTCTGACTCTTCTTTACCATAGATTATAGACATAAGCAACCCAATGACTATAGCAAAAATGATTGCTCCTACCGCCCTCGCCAAACCTAATTCCCAACCAAGAATACGCGCCGTTAATATTATAGCCAGAACGTTAATAGCGGGACCAGAATAAAGGAACGCCACCGCCGGACCGATTCCGGCCCCTCTCTTATAAATTCCTGCAAAAAGTGGTAAAACTGTGCAAGAGCATACTGCCAACACCGTACCTGAAACCGAAGCCACAGAATATGACATCAATTTATTAGCTTGGGGACCGAAATACCTCAGTACAGCCCCTTGAGATACGAAGTTCGCTATAGCCCCAGCGATAAAAAATGCCGGGATTAAGCAGAACAGAACATGCTCCCTAGCATACTCGCCAAGCATCTTAAATGCCTCTAGGGTCGCAACCTCAACAGCGGGATTGCCGAACGGAATGAGATAGGCCGCCAGAAATACACTGACGAATAGTAATAATTTTTGCCACTCTTTCATTAGATCATCTCCGTTATCCTCATTACGATATTCTTATTTACTTATATTAATCATATTTTTTTAAAATCTTTTCAACCTCTGCCTTGGAAGGGAGTTTACCTGCCACCTTCACTTTGCCATCGATAATGAGACCTGGGGTCATTAGAATACCGGTCTGGGCAATATCTTTAATATCTGTCATCTTATTGATAGAAGCCTCAAGTCCTTGCTCTCCTACAACTTCCCTGACGATTTCTTCGAGCTTCTTACATTTGGTGCACCCGGTTCCTACGATAGTAATCTCCATCTTTACATTACCTCCTAAATAAATAAAGTATATTCGTATATTATTATATACTTATTATACTTATGCTTCAAGCAAAACGTTCATAAATTCATGCAAAGTTTCGGACGATTATTTACTTTACATTCAAGAGACAGACAAAGGGCAGTATTCTGTCTTTATTATTAATCTATCATTCTTTTATCACATTTAGATTATAAACTGAGAACGATTCAGATTTGGATTCTATTCAATGAAGATTAGGTTCTTAATCTTATGGTTATAAAGAGAGGAGATTTAATAATATGTCACAGCCCGTGATTCAACAAAATTCCGTCCCAATACTTAAAACAGTAAAAATTCGTAAACCAAAAACTCGGTTATATGTTCAACTTTTCTTTTTCTTTTTAGTTGCTTTGATAACACTTAATAAAGCACTAAGTGAAATTGGTCTTTCCATCCCGTATATCTCTAATGGATCACTTCACGCCATCTGCCCTTTTGGAGGTGTAGCATCTCTTTACAAATTTGCAGCAGTAGGCACTTTTGTGCAAAAGATCCATGAGTCTTCTTTTGTCTTAATGGTGATTGCTTTTCTACTGGCAATTCTCTTCGGTCCTGTTATCTGTAGTTGGGTATGTCCCTTTGGAACATTCCAGGAATGGCTAGCTAAAATCGGACGAAAACTATTCGGGAAAAGATTCAACCACTTCATCCCTACAAAAGTGGATAGTGTACTGCGATATCTACGGTATGTAGTATTGTTTCTGGTATTATACCTGACATTTACCACTACGAAACTAATTTTCCAAGATGTCGACCCTTATTTTGCGCTCTTTCAATTCTGGTCTGATGAAGTGGCCTTATCAGCTTTCATTATCCTAGGAGTGACAATTCTACTCTCGTTGGTTATCGACCGTCCTTGGTGTAAATATGCTTGCCCTTATGGAGCCGTATTAGGAATTTTTAATCTTTTCAGGATTTTTAAGATAAGAAGAGCTCCCTCCAATTGTACAGATTGTAAGCTGTGTGACAGATCTTGTCCTATGAATATACCTGTATCTTCAGGAAATGCTGTCTTAAACCACCAGTGTATAAGTTGTCTGAGCTGTACTTCCGAAAACAGTTGTCCAATGTCTGATGCAGTCGAGTTCACGACAAAAGGGGGAAAATAGCATGAACTTAAGATCAACACATCTAGCTATTATTATCTTTGTATTTATATTTGGCGGTATTGCCCTGACCTCTGCAACAGGGTATTGGCAAACTACAAACACTAAAATTCCTGCCACATATAAGGATGGAGAATTTGCTGGTCAAGCGGATCCTGCTGATATCCGAGGTTCCTATACTTTTGGTGACATCTCAAATTCTTTTGATATTCCACTCGAAGACTTAGGTCAAGCTTTTGGAGTAGATCCTGAACGGTATGTTACCTTCCAATGCAAAGAACTTGAATCCATCTATGCTTCCCTAGAAGAGGGGAAAGAAGTTGGCACCGCGTCCGTTCGTTATTTCGTAGCTCTCTATAAGGGATTGCCGTTCAACTTAACTGAAAGCATCTATCTTCCTGAACTTGCTGTAGATATCCTCAAAGAAAAAGCCTCTTTATCAGAAGCTGAAATCCTATCCCTTGAGGAAATAGCTGTTAGTCTTCCTGCTTCTGATAATTCTTTAGATTCATCTCTTCCTGAACAGTTAGAGCATGAAAATGTAGAAAACACGAGTACAGATACTCATGAGACAACCAGTGCTAATACCATTAAAGGTATTACGACATTTCAAGAATTACTGAATTGGGGTGTACTAAAAGAGGATATAGAAAAGATCCTTAATGATAAAATGCCTAATCCTCAAAAGAATATTAAGGACTACGCGGCCGAAAAAGGAATAGAGTTCAGTGGGCTAAAAGAGAGCATGCAAGAACTTGTGGATACAGTTAAGAGCTAATCTGAAGGTCTTATTTTAAAAGGGAGCGCCGCAAAGTACTTTTCAAGTATTGCGATGCTCCTCTTTTCTATAGGAATAAAATTATTACAATAGCTGCCTATTAGGCTTAATTGAGAAATTTACAAATTGGTGAGTACCTCTTCTGTAAGAAGTGCAAGGTCTTGGTAGAAAATGGTCTGGGAATCATTAACTTTCTTAGCAAATGGATTTATCCACCTGTTTAAGTGATTCTCTATAAATTCCCGTCTCAACTCGAGCCATTGGTTATCTTCTGAGTTGAGAAATTTGGCAGTTAAGTAATAAATAAACTCTAATTCCGTAGTGATATGATCAGGAGGTTCCTTAAAATTAGAATCTGGATTAAGTCCAGCTCGACGATAGTAATTTAGGGCTTCCATAGTAGAATCTCCCATTACCCTCCGTTCGTTATCTAGGTACACACTTGCATATGGAGGGGCAATGAGATCAAACGGACCAACAAATAATTTGGCATGAGCGATTTTCATCTCTTCAAGAGGGCTCTGTTCACAAATTGCTTTCATCTTAATAATAAAATGTGTTTTTTCTGGCCAAAAATCAATTACTTCTTGTTCTAAACAGCTAAAGATTTCCATTATATCTTCTTCTGGTTGACAGTAAAGTAGAGATAAAAGTTTACATATATTTGCTTCATGAATATAGTTATTTACGATTAAAGTATTATTCATAATCAATCAACCTTTCGGTTGCCAACCAAAGGGGGCATAGCAATTGCCCCCTTTGGTATTGGCTAAGTTAAGGGCGGATGGGCACCAATTTAATAGTAACGGATATAATAAACTTTTGGTTCAGTCCCTACATGAGGTTTAAGTTGTTTATGTCCGTATTTAGCAAGCAGTAAATTAACCTGACCCGTAGGATTATCCAAATCACCTGCGGTACGTGCTCCAGCCGGACAGGAAAAGACACAATAGGGTTCTTCCCCTTTAGCTAATCTGTGATCACAGAATGTGCACTTTTCCACTATTCCTTTAGGCCTAATCCCGGCATAGGTTGTTGCTCTCTCAGGGTTATAATAAGGAATCTTCTGACCTAATTTCTCAGCAGTTTCTTTCCCTGAAGCTGTTCCGTCAGGAATCACTGAATTGGCATCTCTCCAAAAACCATGTGGTTCTTTGGAGTTGAAAGAGATAACATCGTAAGGGCAGGCTTGCATGCAGCTTTTACAGCCGATACACTTCTTAGGATCATGGAGAGTTAAACGTTTATCATCTTTGTACATCGCCTTGGTAGGACAAGCCTTTACACAAGCCGCATTATTACAGTGGTTACACATAGTTGGAACATGTTCATACTTAACGTTTGGGAATACTCCCGTTGTCCGGGTAAAATGGTGGGCCCAAAAAATGCCTCTGTCCACGTTATTTTCGTTTTTACACGTAATATCACAGGCTCCACACCCTACACATTTATGAAGATCTATCACCATTGCATATCTAGCCATTTAGTTCACCTCCATTTTTTTAAAGATTATGCCTTCTCAATTTTTACCCTTGTAACTCCACCATGGCGAGCTGTACTTCCGCTCAGGCGCTCATAGTCCGCAGGTAGAATTTCGTTATTGTTACCACCTCTTGGGGTACGCTTCCCATAATCGAGTGCTGCAATTTTACCGTACGCCCAATGACCTTGACCAAAACATTTTCCAACTGTTCCTGGGCGAACTCCTTCCCAGAGCTTGGCGGTACAGGTGATGCTTCCTATAGGTGAAGTGATCTTGATAGTGTCACCGCTCTTAATCCCGATCTTGCCGGCATCTGCAGGGTTGATTTTGGCAACATCATCCCAAGCCTCATCACCAGGGTCTACATCTTTAAATTCCTGGTACCATAGGGTATTGGCAGAACGAGCTTCCCGGTTCAGTCTAGAACGGTGCTCGAAGAAGACAAATGGGAATTCAGAGCTGTCTCCCCAACGGAAAGGTTCTTCATAGTGGGGGATGAAAGCCATTTCTCCACGTGCCAGATATTTGGTAGTTTGCATAATATCATTTACGTCTGTATTGTGTTTTTCGGCGTGACCTTCCAGTGCTTTCTTCAAAGTCTCGCTATAAAACTCAAATTTCTTAGTTTTAGTACCGAAGTCTTCCCACTTTTTGCGATAGGGATATTCCGCAGAATTCCAAACCCCTTTGTCCACGAAATCCTGCCAGCCGTTTAAGCTATCTCCTTTTTTCTCTTTGCTGGGATCCCACATGTTTTGTGTCATCATTTTGGTCGAGTATATAGTAAATTCCATAGAGTTTGTAGGAGCCTTACCCGTTTCCGGATCTTTAAATTCTGTCTTAAAGTAGTTAAACAGGTTGGGGAAGCCTTTCTTAGCTAAAGATTCTGCTATCAGCCAAGGAACTTCACTTTCATCAATTCTCACATCCCACAGAGGTTCCACCATGCGTTGCTGGATGGAGGCATAGGCAACTTTGTTGGCTTTACTCTTAACGAATGCCCATTTCTCGAACATATGCATAGCTGCTGGGAGAACGATATCCGCATATTGGGTCATTTCCGCCGGGTTGGTTGTAATGTGTACGAAAAAAGGAAGTTCTTCCAGGGCCTTCTCCCAGCGCTGAGTGCCCGAGCAAGAGAACGCGAAGTTATTCCAGTAGGCAATTGCCATTTTTACTTCATATGGGTCCTTATTAAGCATCGCGTCAGCAAGATTATTAGTTACAACCCCACCGCCTGATTTACCTTCTTTCAGGGCTGGGAATTCTTTATAACCACGCTGGTCGATTTTTTTATTTTTCTTTCCTTTTTTAGCGATTTCATCTAGGTAATCATCATAACTCGGGATTGAACCGCTTGGTACTTTTGCGCCTCTTAAAGTACCTCCAACATTGTCTGCTGCTCCCACAAGACCGTTTAGAGCATGGGCAGCCATAGCTGAATAACCACCGCGGACCTGCATACATGCTCCAGGGGACAACCAAGAAATCGCATTAGGTGCCGCATTAGCAAAACCACGTGCTACCCTGATTATTTGTTCAGCTGGTACTCCGGCTTTCTCTGCTGCCCATTCCGGAGTACGATCTTTCAGCTCAAGATTCCACCACTTCACAACTCCATAGGAATAATTCTCTGTGAATGACTCCTCAGAAACAGTTTCGCCTTCCTTAAATAGATTAATTCCATCATTGAAGTCGCCGACGAATTCCTTATTCCACAATCCCTCTGTCAAGATAACGTGAGCTATCGCCGTGGCTAAGGCACCGTCTTCCCCGGGAATTACAGGCATCCATTCATTAGCTTTAGCTGCCGTAGCAGATAAACGAGGGTCAATAGCTACTACAGTAGCTTGATCTAAAACTTTCCCCCAGATATTTATAGCATGAGGAACCTGACGATTAGAAGCTATAGGATCTGCTCCCCACAATAGAGCATAGCGGGTCTTATCAAGGTCATAGTCACGATAGTCCCAAAATGCCTCTGTAAAGTAAGGTCCAAATTTCTCCGCCTCAGCACAGATTGCACTATGGGAAATCCCATTGGGCGAACCAAATACTTTGGTTGTTGCATCATAGATAATATCCCGTAAATAAGAATAACGCCCGCGCATAAGCACATACTTTTCTGGCTCATGATTATTTCGCAATTCCATCATCTTATCTGTTATTGTATCAATAGCTTCTTCCCAGGAAATTGGGACAAACTTAGGATCTTCATTCCGTCCTTTTTTAGGATTGGTTCTTTTCATCGGCACTTTTACTCGGTCCGGATCATACATTTGCTGGATTGCTATATGACTACGTGGACACACTTTACCGTTATTTGACTTACTATTGGGATTCCCGCTTACTTTAATTACACGACCATCGACAACATAAGCTCTGGCTGCACACCAGGAAGTACATCCCTGGCAGGTAGTGCTCAGCCATTTGCCTTCGATCGGAGCGGTATTTTCGCCTTCGGCTAAAGCCTTAAGCGCAGGAACTCCTGTACCGACAGTTACGAGCAAGCCTGTAGCCGCCGTAGCTTGCAGAAAACCTCTGCGCGTCATCTTCATGAATTATCCACCTCACTTCTTATTGCTTTCATCTTAAAAAATTAACGGAAGCGCACCTTGCCCTGCCATAATCACGATATGCTTGAATGCGAAACTACCAACAAGCACAAGGGCAGAGAGTGTCAAGGCCATTCCTTTTGACATTTCAGAACTCTTATCTTTAACAAGTGTTAAAAGACTTCCCAAAAGTGGAATAAGTAACCCTGCAATAATCACTATTCCTATCCACAAACCTCCGTAACTTTCCATCATACTATTGACTGCAGCCAATGTATCAGCACTGGAGCGGTATAAAGCAAACTGCCACCCCAAAACTAAAACGAGTTCTACAGCACTGATAGTAAAGAACAACATTGTGAAATTAAACTCCTTGTCACTTGACGCTGCAGCTGCTTCACTACGTACCTGGGCAGGAACTCCTATTGAAATTCCCAATTCTCTTAGTATGACTAAAAGTGACATACCCCCGAATAGAGAAGAACCTAAGAACAGAGCAATTATCATACCACCTGCCCAAAGGGGACGTCCCAGGGAAGCTAGGAGCAGACCATGATAAACCCCCACCAGAATTGCAAATAATACCCCTAATCCTTGAAGAGTTCTGAAAGTGCTACCATTAGTTTTGCCTTTAAAATTTTGCCAGGCATAGATTAGAGCGATAACCATAAAACCTATCTGGAAAAGTCCCCCCCAAGATGTAACTGATTGCGGATTAAAATTATACAGGGTTGAGAGAAACCTTTCCGGACGTCCTAACTCGCTCAGAAGAAAGAGTACACCGCCACCTACAAGCAGGGGTGCAAGGTAGGATCCCATAACTGAAAGTTTTGAATTACGCTCTTTGTCATAAACATTGAGTAGAACAGCGATAAGAAATACTCCTACACCCAATCCTCCTAGGAATAAGTCCATGGCGATACGAATGTCCCAAGGTGCATGCCATTCCATACTTTAACCTCCTTCGTAAAATTAATTGGTATTTAAGAGATACTGACCACATTTCCCTCCAATTCTTAAAATCTAGAATGTTATACAATTCACATAACAAAAGAAAAGTCTCTTCTCATTATCATAAATTCTCTGAGAAAAGACTATCCATGAAACCCTGACTAATTCCTTCTACCTATGCATAAAAGACATTACAAAAAAAAAGAAACTGTCAGGTTTTACCCCGACAGCATTTACTTTAAAAATCGATTAACCCCTTATTTATAGCATATCTTATAAGATCTGAACGGCGACTGATATTCAATTTCTTTTTGATCCTCACCTTATAAGTTTCTACGGTTTTGATACTTACGAATATGGTCTCCGAGATTTGCTTATTAGTGTATCCTTGAGCCATATATCTTAGAACCTCTGTTTCCCGTTGACTCAGCAAGTTATTTCCTTCTTTGTTTTCATCTACGGTACCTAACATATCTGAAATCAGATGCTTGGTCATTGAAGGATCAATATAGCTCTCGCCGCGAAATACTGATCGGATTGCGGAGAGCAGGTCAGTATCGGCAGCTTTCTTTAGAATGTAGCCATCTCCCCCTACTTTGAGTACATCTTTAAGATAACTATGATCATCATGCATAGTAAGAACTAGGATTCTGGATGAAGGGCATCGTTTCTTAATCTCCGGGATAGTCCTAATCCCTCCGTGCTCGGGCATAGTTATGTCCAGTAGTATAATATCCGGTTGGTGCTGTTTACACAGAAGAAGTGTTTCTGAATCATTAGAGGCTTCGGCAACCACTTCCATATCTGTTTGCGAATTGAGCATCATCTTCAGACCGCTTCTTAATACAGCATGATCATCAGCTATTAAGATTTTAACTTTCTTCATGCGAAATCAATCCTTTTAATTTAATATGTATATAAATAGTAGTGCCTAAGCCCGGCTCAGACTCGATGGTTAATTCTCCGCCTATGAGATTAACCCTTTCCTTCATACCATGTAGTCCTAACTTCTTCTCAATATCGGCTGAGTTTAGAGTAGCTTGGACATCAAAACCGACACCATTATCCTCTATAATAGCAATCAGATTATCCTCCTTGCATTCTAAAATCACACTAGCTTCAGAAGCTTGGGAATATTTAGCCACATTAGTTAAGGCTTCCTGGACAACTCTATAAACCGTTAGCCTTATTTCAGACTGCAGATATAAACCTTGCATGCCAAAAACTTGGAAATCCACTTTCACTCCCAACTTAGTGGAACAATCATGGGTATATCTACTTAAGGCTGCTTCCAAGCCCATATCATCCAAAGCGCTTGGCCTTAGGGCTAAAGCCAAATCCCGTATTTCTTCTAAAGTATCATTAGTAAGTTTTCTAAGTTGGCCAGCCTTGACCGCAATATCTTCAACATCTTTACCTTCTTCCAACATCTTGATGCCAATCAGCAAAGACGTCAAGGATTGACCTGTTTGGTCATGTAATTCCCTGGCAATCCTATTACGTTCTTCTTCTTGGGCTGTGATTATTTTCTTTAACAAGTTGGAACGCAACTGGTCAGATTTTTGAAGGTTCTCAATCATCTCATTAAACGCTTCCCCCAAGGTCGTTATCTCATCATGAAACCAGGAAAGGGTTACTTTTTTATCGAATTGACCTTTGCCAACCGCTTTAGTAGTCTCGACCATTTGAATAATAGGTTTGGTCAGCAGGGAAGTAAGAAGGTATGCTGCCAATATTCCCAAGAAAATCACCAGAATAGTTGTTAACATCATGGTTTGCATGGTGTTAACCAACAATTTTTTGATTTCCGCTTCAGACATGCCCAAACGCACTGTTCCTATAGTCCCTTCGAAAATCGGGACAGCAATATCGTAAATAAGCCCCTCTTCCGTATCCAATGGTTGAATATTATACTGAGCATTGTTTTGTATTTCATTGGCCTCTATCAGTTTGTTGGGCAACAGCTCTCCAAAGCTATTAACGATAATGTTACCTTGTGAATCCCTAATGAACACATAGCGTACATCTTTATTATTCTCAACTACTTTGGTGATTAACTGGTGTAAATTAAAAGTGTCATTGGTAAAAATCAGGTCGATGCTCCTTGCCGATATATATTGCCCAGTAGAAACACCCTGTTTAAGCAATTGTTCTCTTAGATTAGTTTGCATAGTGTCATAAGTCTGATAAGACATCCAGGTACCTAATAACAGCGCAATCCCAATAACTATTCCCATTATCTTTGTGCGGATATTAATGACTCTAATGTAGTCAATCAGAAAATTAATATGAGTAAAAATATCCTTAACATAATCCTTACTCTTCATTCAAAACCTCTTCAGCAATTTTCCTAACTGAATCATAGTTAGCATCTTCCTGCTCTCTAAACCTCTCGATTTTCAGGTGCTGCAGAATAGCCTCACCTTCCGCCGATTCATGCATATTCAAAAATATATCTTTTATTTTTTTTCTAGTTTCACTATTAACCCCTGAGCTGACTACGATTGGCGGCATCCCAAATTCTTCCGATATATTAATTATTCGTATCTTATCTCCAAATTCCGGCTTTTGTTCTATTAGATAATCATACACCAAGGAATCAACAGCGGCTCCATCCACTATTTTATCGTAGACTGCTTTTGTAGAGTTATCATGACTATAAGTAAATATTGATTTCTTGAAAAACGTATCCGTAGTTTGATTCTCTTGCTTAATCAAGTATCTAGGGTATATATATCCAGTATTAGATAAAGGATCTGTAAATGCGAACCGCTTATCTTTTAACTCCTCGAAAGTACTGACAGTACTGTCTTTCGGAACTATTATATAACTCTGATAAGTAGTTTTACCGTTTATCTGGGGAACCAAAAATGGTTGTAATCCGAATTTTTCTGTTCCCAGGATATAGGCATAAGTACAAATAAAGGCTAAATCTACTTCACCTGCTTCAATAAGGTCATTGACTTCCTTATAGGTTTTGCGTTGAATCACTTTTATCGTCAAGCCGGAATTCTTCTCGATATATTTTAGTAAATCACTATAATAGATCATGGTTTCTTTCGGTGAAGTGATGGATGAAAAAGCGACTCTTAAGGTATTAGGGTTAGTAGGTTGTTTTTCATTATCAACCGTTTGCATATCTCTAAGAGATATTTCTATACTACCGTCAGGCTTACCTGCACACCCTGTAGTAAACAGCATTAGTATAACTAACAATATTACAATCATTTTTAAGAGCTTCGATTCTCCCAATATCGATCCCCCCCCTAATAAAACATTTGTGATAAAATTATCTTTCACATATATTTTGTTTCTTCAGCATTCCTGCTTAATTATAACACATAAATATGTCAGGTTGTTAATGTTCTTTACTTGACATTCAACACCACTACTCCCGCCACAATCAACCCTGTACCCAAAAACTTCGTAACAGATAACTGCTCTTGCAAGAAATAAAATGACAACAGCATAACGAATATGTATCCTAAACTAACCATCGGGTAGGCTAGGCTCAACTCCATCTTCCTCAGAACAAATATCCACAAAAACATACTGACCACAAAACAACATATCGCTACAATAACTTTCAAGCTGATTAGTGATAAAACCGTTGTCCATATACCCTCGCCTGTCTTAACCTCAGCCGATCCCATCTTCAAGAGAAGTTGTCCAATCGACCCTAATGCTACCGATATCAAAGCTACAATATAAATCATCTCTTACCTCACCTTACCGAGCAAAGAAAAATACCCTCTAACCGTCCTTGCTACATTCATCTTACTGCTTCCTTCCTTAAAATCGTAACGAAGAACGAGAGGTGTCTCTCCTACCCTTATCTTCATTCTACTAAATTTCGCTGCTATTTCTGCCATACAGTCAAAACCATTTGTAGTCACAAGTCTCCCCCACCTGTTCTGAGCCTCTCGAATTATGCCTACTCGATAAGCCCGGAATCCAGATGAGTAATCATTCAGGTTCTCTATAGGGAAGAAGAGCTTGAAAAACAACATAGCCCCACGGCTAAGAACTTTACGCAAAGCCCTCAAACCTATCTCACAACCCCCCTGGGTAAACCTAGAAGCAACAACCAGGTCAAGATTATTACTATCCAAACTCCCAATCATACTTTCAATAAGCAACGGACTATGCGTATTATCAGCATCCATCGTTACCAAAACATCATCATCATCCATGTGTTTCAATGCATAACCTAGGATTGTATTGATCGCTTCTCCCAGACCTTTATTCTGTTCATGGGTGATTACTGTAAGATAGCTATTCTGCTCGGTGAATCCCGTCAGTATATTCTTTGTCTGATCTGTGCTTCCATCATCTACTACCAGAACTTTAATACCATACCTACTCATATCCCGAAATCTGGCTATGCCCCGCAAGACATTTCCAATCGCATTCTCTTCGTTATAAGCAGGCAATCCAATCAGTATCTTCACCTATATGACCTCCTCTTATTCCAGTACATATATTGGAAAATCTTGAATAGGCTCAATCTTCTCATACTCACTCTCAAGATATCTTAAAAAAAGCCCATCTTCATCTCCATATACTTTTCCCTGAATAGGCACAAAATATTTGGCCCCTTTCTCGATGTAAAAATCCAATTCTTCAAAAGGATCTTGAGGAATATGAGAATAGATACCGATATTAAACCTCCATCCCCTTCTATCAGATAAACTTAGAAGACAAGGATCTAGTGACCCCACAACCAATAGATCATCTTTCTTAGTAACTTGTTGAACTATTGCAACTTGATTCTCCAGCGTTGTATTTCTGGTATACATGGGTTTAACCAGATAAAAGCTTTCCAGAGAAATAACCAGCAATAGCACCACAGAAATTACCTTGCCTTGTGGATTCGAAAAAAAATTAGCCAACAGATTTCCTATTAGAATCGAGCAAGGTACAGCAAAAAAAATGAGATAATATGGTGCTCTGATTGCACTAACTATGAGAAACACCTCTAAAACCATGGCCATAAACCAAATCAGTATTACTTTATTCTTGCGCACAATCGCCCAAATTCCAGCAATTATTAAAATAGTCCCCGACATACTTAGCATCTTAGGAATACTATTCGTATAAAACAAATATGCTTCTGGACTATAGAAAGCACTAAACGCTTCTTTAAGGATAATATTATTAGTTATACCTATGGCGAACTTATACTCTGCAATACTTCCACTGTAATAATAGTAGAGAAAAGGCAGAGTTATTATAAGCAGGGCATAAATCCATAACTCCGCGAACTTCAGCCATCTCCAGCCAAAATATTTGTAGCAGATAAATAACATAGGTATCCCAATTATGATAACGGGTGGCTTGGTCATAATAGCTAAAGATAGAAAAATACAGCTTATTATTAACCTAGAGATTTTCCTTTCTTCCGCCCAGCCATGAAAATAATAAAAACTGCCAATCCAAAACATTAGCGCTGCCGATTCCGGCATTATAGCCCTTGAATAAAAAAGGTTGATTGGCAGGATGCCATAAACAAGCAGACTGAAAACAGCTTCCCTATAACCCAAATGCTTACGTACATATCCAAAAAGATAAATTGCCGATATCATAAAGAAGGCTATCGGCACCATCCTAGCTAGAAAATAATGATATCCGAAAACCTTATATAAGATTGCAATAAGGTATGTTGTAACTTGTATCTCTAAGGCAGGAATATTGGGAAGCGGTCCATCATAATTAAAATTGGGATGGAAAGGATTGAAATCATAGCCTACATAATTCCTAGCTATAGATTCAGTATCAGCCTGACGCCAGCTCTCCTCTATCTCTACAGGGGCGACATCTACATGATATAACCGCATTAATAATATTATTCCAATCAATAAAACCAAAAAATACTTTTCCTGTTTATTCAATCCGATACTCCTAAAAATGAATTCGCCTTATAAATATTATGGTCTTAATCCACAAAACAATTCAGAAAAGACCCTAACTCTTTAATCGCATTCTTTAATCAAATAACGAAAAGAAGCTTAACTAAAAGTACAAGCTCCTTTTCATAAGACATACACCCTTTAAAGTTCCTATTTTTTTACCTTCCTCTTAGCTTTCTTTCAGTCTCCACCTTCCACCAAGCAAAGGCTTCATCTTCTTCTAGCTTATCCTTATCGTAACTCGTTAGTTCATATATCCTTGCATTCTCTGCTTGAGGATTACTAAGATAAGTCCTTCGATCCCAGCTATCAGGTAAGTCCTGATTCCGATACCCTATGGATACCCTATTTCTATCATTAGTTCCATCCCGCATAATTTCGTATATATCTTTATCTTTCCTATCATGAGAACTTAAACCTCTGGGGTAATATCCTGTTACATTCGGATCGTAGTTTGAATCAGAGCTTAATATTCCGGCTCCTAATACCCCAGCCAGAAGCCCTAGACCCGTTCCTTGTGAAATAATCTTAGCTGAACCCAAAAGTTCAATCGGAAAATATAAAGCCAAAAGAGCGACCCCAACCAAAGCATATCCACCTGAAGCTATTCCTGCAGGCAATATTCTCCCAGAACTTCTACTTGCTCTGTATCCTGCAGCTAGACAGCTAAGTAATAAACCAAAATCTACAATATATGAAATAACAGTGTTCTCAAATCCACTTAATGTCGCTCCTAAAACAACAAGAAGTGTCAATATCGTAATCAGTAAACCAGTAGTGATTCCTTTGAGAATGCTTGTACTCATTTTCATAATCACCCCATCTCTGTAATATTTTTCTATTAATTATATTTATAAAGGAAAACCTCATTTTATTCTTAATTATGGACAAAAAGTATTGATTATTTTAAAATGATGTCTTAGTGATGTTTTTCGCTAGTCGGAGGAGAAATAATTGAATAAAAATAAAAAGACCATACCACAGCTTGTAGCAGATCTATCTCTTTTATTTGTAGCTCTAAGTTGGGGAGCAACTTTTATAATAGTTAAAACAGCAGTAGAGGATCTTCCTCCTCTGCCTTTTTTGGCAATCCGCTTTGCGCTAGCTTTTATTACGCTTTTACCATTTCTGTATATTCAACGTGAGCATGTCAATGAAGCTGCAATTATTAAAGGACTCCTTATCGGTGTATTGCTTTTTTCTGGATATGTAACGCAGACCATAGGTCTCCAATATACCACTGCTTCTAATGCCGGATTCATAACCGGACTAAACGTCGTAATCGTTCCTATTTTCGTTGCCTTTTATCAAAAGCGATTTCCTCATCGCCCCATTATGATTGGAGCATTATGTGCTACAGCGGGGCTGGCCCTGCTCTCCATCGGTCCTAATTTCACGATTAACAGCGGTGACCCTATTGTACTTCTTTGTGCTTTTTCCTTTGCCGCGCACATATTCTTTGTCGGCAGATTCGCTCCTGAAGTTAACGCTACCGTCCTCGCATCATTTCAAATCCTTACTGTCGCGCTACTTAGTGGAGTAGGGACCTTACTTTTCCCCCAACCAGCTATGGTATTCTCTCCTTATGTCTGGTTTGGCCTAATCCTTACCGCTTTAGTCTGTACTTCCTTAGCCTTCTTCCTTCAAAGCAAAATGCAACAATTCACCTCGGCTTCTCATACCGCCATTATTTTTGCCGGTGAACCAGTCTTCGCTGCCCTCTTCGCATTCCTCCTTGCCGGAGAAATGCTTAGCAACCGGGGTATCCTTGGGGCCGCTTTCGTCCTTGCAGGTATCCTCATAGCAGAGTTCAACACTATACGGAAACTAAAATGGGGAACCTAACAGACAGGGGCAGACACGGGGACAGGGACTCTGTCTGCCCCTCGTCTAAAAGCCTTTAATAACAGCGAAGATGAATATTATATAAAACACTCCTCCAAGGAGTAAACCTGCTGGATAGAGGGTACCCGTTCTCTTCAGAAATACATATTGGATACCTGCAGAAGCAAGGGCTAGCAAAGCGCTAACCAGAGCCAACGGTTCAAGAATCCAGGGAGTAAATGCGATTCCTAAAGCAGGGATCATAGAGCTTTGAAAAACCATTGCTCCGGTGATATTGCCCATCGCTAAAGTATCCTTTCGTCTTCTCAGCCAAATAACGCTATTGAATTTTTCAGGAAGCTCCGTGGCTATCGGTGTAATTATGAGGGCCAATACAAACACTGGCATTCCAACCGTTGCAGCTACTACCTTAACCGATCCAACGAACACTTGCGCCCCAATGACTATTATAAGTAGGGCACATACAATCTGGGCTATTATAACCATCATAGGAGGTGTAGTACATCTCCTCCAGAAGTGACACTGAGGCAGTACCTCCTCATGATTAGCATTGTCATGGCTACACCTGAGAGTCTGAATAACATAGGCAATATAAGATCCCACTAGAAGTGCAACTACCACAAGCTTAAACGAATAGGACGGGAGAAAAGATGCGAGGATAGCCATTGAATAAACTATCAAAAAGAATTTCAAGTCCCGTTGCATAACTCTAGGAGTTATAAGCATGGGCTTATTATTTCGCCGGAAGATGAACACAGACAAGCCTGCGATAAAAAAAGCAAGGGTACCTAACATAAAAGGTGCTCCTAAGATGGCACCTATCCCAACATCATGGCCACCTGTACCATGGGATACAATGGCAATCACTGGTATTATCGTTTCAGGAAGTGCCGTCCCTACTGCGGCGAAGATACTTCCTACCGCTCCTTCACCAAGCTTAAGCTTTCTTCCCAGCCATTCAATGGCATTGGTAAAGACCTCAGCCCCCAAAAGAATAACCCCTAAGCTAAATATCAATAATATTATCTCTTTCAATTTTCTCTCTCCCCAGATCCTTTTCTTGAAATAAATATTAGGCTTCTTTAAGTATAAGACTTCTTAAATAAGTATAGGCTTGTAGCTTGAATATTATGAGCTAGAACCACTTAAAATTTTATCTATTTTCTCCAATTGTCTATCTTTATCCCAAGACACCTGTAAAATCTTGAGAATACTCTTATCTTCATCAACAATCCAGACAATGAACTGCTCTACTTTTGTCAGTAACTCCGCAAAAACTTTCTGTTGCTTGGAGTTATCCCCATCAACAGTGGCAAAAAACTGCAGCTCAAATACAGGGAAAGTAAAATTGAATCGCAGATTAAGATTAAGACCCTTACCTCTAATATTTTCTTCAGCACTTAAAAAAACTTGTGCATAAATCTCTTCTATTTCTAGAAAAGCCTCTTTAGCTTCATCATTACAGACTATCATGAAGGACAGTCTGTCTTCACCTGTTATTGCAGGAGTGACTGAGTCAAGCAGAAATCCTTCATGCCCTGGGAAGATGAGTGACATCAATTCGCTTAGCTCAACTTCATTATTATTCTCATTTATTGATGACATCTTACTCCTCCTTACCTTGGTTTTCGTTGTCTTCGAAAACATCGCCCCAAAGGATATTTTCCACGGCATCATGGAGCTCCTCGAAGCCAGTACCATCTTCGATCGAAAAAGGCAAGATAAGTTTCCAGTCTTCTAGATTAAGGGAATCGGCAATAATTTTAAGATGCTTGGGTCTCTGACCTTTGGAGATCTTATCAACTTTAGTTGCTATAATCAGAACAGGTATCCCAGCCTCCCACAGCATATTAACCATATTCCTATCATCCTCGGTAGGTGGATGCCGAATATCTACTAGTTGAAGGACTCCTTTCAAAGTACTACGTGTTCTGAAATAAGTATTCATCATCTTTCCCCATTGGTCTTTGGTCTGCTTAGAAACCTTAGCATAACCATAGCCTGGTAAATCAACAAGGTACCATTCATCATTGATATTAAAGAAATTTATGGTTTGTGTTTTACCAGGTGTTCTTGCCGTTTTAGCCAATTTTTTACGACTCAAGAACTTATTAATAAGGGAAGACTTTCCTACGTTAGAACGACCCGAAACAGCTAGATCAGGCCTTGTTGGCTCTGGATATTGTTCCGTCTTGACTGCAGATATGATATATTCTGCTTTTTTAATAATCATCTAGTACACCTCAAATATATTATTAACTCTAATTCCATATTGTTAATTCCAGCATATCCATTCTACTCCAAATAAATCCTAATTTCCATTTTTCTTTAAGAATAGTATTAAAATCCCCTACTTCTTCTTAGTTATTGTGCTAGTTTCTATCATATTCATTAAATAAAAGCCCATACGACTAATTTTGTATGGACTTCTTATTTAATGAAATTCCAATAGATTTATAAGGGTCTATTCTGTGGTTGCCCGTATTCCGTATAGACCTGCATCTGAGGGAGGAATTGTTCAGACTCTGATACAGGCAAGAGCGCTATTTCCAATACCTCTTCCATACTGCTCACAAAACGAATTTCAATCTCTTCCTTTATATCATCTGGAATATCTTCCAGATCTTTACGGTTCTTTTCAGGAAGAAGAACTATCTTAATCCCTGCCCTATGTGCTGCAAGGACTTTTTCTTTTACTCCTCCAATAGGTAGGACATTCCCGCGCAAGGTTATTTCTCCGGTCATAGCAATATCTTGGCGGACTGCTCTAGAAGCAAGGGCTGAAGCCATGGCTGTCGCTATCGTTATCCCTGCGGAAGGACCATCTTTAGGTACAGCTCCCTCTGGTACATGGATGTGCAAGTCTGTCACATCATAAAAGTTTTCTTTAATCCCAATAGCTGATGCATGGGAACGGATAAAGGTCCAGCCCGCCTGAGCCGACTCTTTCATAACATCCCCTAGTTTACCAGTAAGAGTAAGACGACCTTTCCCTGTTAAAGGTGTTACCTCGATAGTTAGTACTTCTCCCCCTACTTCAGTATAGGCTAAGCCAGAAACAGCACCAATCTCCGGTTCTAATCCAGCTTTATCATAGTAGTAACGAGGAGCACCTAAGAGCATCTCTATATCTTTAGGTAACAGTGTTTTATTTTCCCATTCCTTCTTCACAACACGAACAGTAACTTTGCGCAGTACATTCGCAATCTCCCGTTCAAGGTTACGCACCCCAGATTCCCTAGTATAACCACGCACAATGGCAAGCAAAGCTTCATGCTCTAATTTAACTACGTTATCTTTGAGCCCATGAGCTTTCATCTGTTTTGGAAGCAGATGATTATAGGCTATATGGACTTTTTCATCCTCGGTATAGCCACTGAGGTTAATCACTTCCATACGGTCTAAAAGTGGCCTCGGTATACTCTCTCTATAGTTAGCTGTCATGATAAATAGCACTTTAGACAGATCGAAAGGGATTTCCATGTAATGATCTGAAAAGTTATAATTCTGCTCTGGATCAAGTATCTCCAGTAAAGCAGCGGCTGGATCACCACGAAAATCTGAAGCCATCTTATCAATCTCATCTAAGAGAAAAACAGGGTTCTTCGTACCTGCTTTGCGCATTCCCTGGATAACTCTACCTGGAAGTGCGCCTATATAGGTTCTCCGGTGTCCTCTTATCTCTGCTTCATCTCTAATTCCACCGAGAGATACACGGACAAATTCCCGGTCAAGAGATCTAGCTACCGATTTAGCCAAAGATGTCTTTCCGACACCAGGCGGTCCGATGAAACAAAGGATGGGACTGCGCATATCTTTAGCCATTTTCCGTATAGAAAAGAATTCCAGAATCCTCTCTTTGATTTTCTCTAAACCATAATGGTCTTCATCCAGAATTTTTTCTGCTCTTTGGAAATCTAATTTATCCTTACTAGCTTTTACCCAAGGAAGGGCTAATACCCAGTCTAAATAAGTTCTGACTACTGTTCCTTCAGCAGAAGCAGCCGGCATCTTCTCCAGACGTTCTAATTCCTTCAAAGCCTTTTCCTCAGCTTCCTTGGTCAACTTAGCATTCTCGATCTTTTCTTTATATTCGTCTACCTCTGCTTGCTTTTCATCCTTATCTCCCAATTCCTTCTGGATAGCCTTCATTTGCTCACGCAAATAGTATTCTTTTTGGGCTTTCTCCATTTGTCTGCGGACACGCAAGCCAATGCGCCTTTCCAGCTCAATAATCTCAATCTCGCGCATTATCAGTTCAGTCAGTTTTTCTAACCTATCACTTAAGTCGATACTATCTAGTATAGCCTGTTTATCTCCTATCTTAAGATTAAGATGAGAGGCAATCAAATCCGCTAGGCGTCCAGGCTCTTTAATTGAGGTAACTGTGCCTATTGTTTCAGGAGAAATCTTTTTACCCAGACGCGCATATTCTTCGAACTGGTGAGTAAGACTCCGGGTCACGTTTTCTAGTTCAGGAGTCATTTTCTGATTGTCTTGAACTTCAAGTACGCGGACTTTGAAATATGGTTCTTCAGTGAGGAATTCTTCAACCTGACCTCGACATATACCTTCCACCAGTACTCTTAAAGTACCTCCAGGAAGACGGAGCAATTGTTTGATCTCTGCAATCGTTCCTACTGTATACAAATCATCAGTGGTAGGACTGTCAATTTCCATTTCTTTTTGGGCTAATAAAAGGATTCGACGGTCCTTGAGCATCGCTTCCTCAATAGCCGCCATAGATCGTTCCCTACCAACATCTAGGTGAATGATCATGTAGGGAAAGACAAGGATTCCTCTAAGTGGAAGGGTCGGTATTTCTCGTTCATGCATTTTGTTTTATCTCCCCTCAAAAGACTTGTCAGACTTGTCAGTGGTCTATTTTAACATGATTTACCTCTACCAGGCAAATTTGACAGCGGAAGTTTAATGTCTTTTAAAACATTATGCAGAGAAGTAGTTTTTTCTGCCACATTAACTTCAATAACTTCCATTGCCTTATTTGGTTCCAATATCGCTTGGAGGACCTCATGGATTGTCTCTACTCCAATTATATCTACTTCTTCCAGATAGTTATTATATCGGGACTGCCAGTTTTCTTTAGGTATATAAATCTTTTTGCATCCTGCCTGGATAGCTGCTTCGATCTTAGCAGTCACCCCACCAACTGGTTTCACTCTACCTCTGATAGATAACTCTCCAGTTAAGGCTACCGTATTATCGACTTTTAGTTTCTTAATCGCCGAATAAACAGCCGCAGCCATCGCAACCCCCGCCGACGGACCATCTAAAGGGATCCCTCCTGGGAAATTGACATGGATTTCAAAACTACGAGGTTCAATCTTCAATTCCCTACGCAATACTGTCAGAACGTTCTCCAAAGAGGATCGCGCCATACTCTTTCTTCTAATTTTTTTACCAAGACTACTTGATTCTTCTTCTTCCACTATCCCTGTAACATGTAGCTCGCCTTTCTTATCACCGGCGGGATAAGCGGTCACCTCTATCTCCAGAAGCATACCTAGATTTGCTCCGTAGACCGCGAGTCCGTTAACAACACCTATTTGAGGCAGAGGAGGAATTTTCTTTTCCGGTCTTGGAGCATATTGTCCAGTGGTTATAACCCACTCGATTATATCTTCATCTATATTTATATGTCCTTCATTTTGAGCTACTCCAGCTGCAAGCTGAATAATATTAACTGCTTCTCGTCCATTGGTCGCATATTTACTAACAACTTCTAGCGCACCTTCTGTTATCTTAGCCTTAACTCTATCTGCCGCTTTTTGAGCAATCAAAGAGGTTTCATCTGGCTGAAGAGATCGAAAGAAGATTTCCATGCAACGAGACCTCACAGCTGGAGGAATCTCGGAAGGGCTTCTGGTAGTCGCACCTATCAACCTAAAGTCCGCTGGAAGACCATTTTGAAATATATCATGTATATGTTCAGGTATATTACTATCTTCTGAACTATAGTAGGCACTTTCCAACTGCACCTTTCTATCTTCTAGAACCTTAAGCAATTTATTAATTTGAATTGGATGGAGCTCACCGATCTCATCGATAAATAATACCCCACCATGAGCCTTTGTAACCGCCCCCATCTTAGGTTGTGGAATACCGGCTATCCCCATCGCCCCAGCGCCCTGATAAATAGGGTCATGTACTGAACCTATCACCGGATCAGCTATCCCTCTCTCATCAAACCTAGCAGTACATCCATCTATCTCAATAAACTTGGCATCTGGCTTAAAAGGAGAATAAGGATTCCTGAAACACTCATCTAGAACAACTCTAGCCGCCGCAGTTTTCCCCACCCCAGGTGGCCCGTAAAGAAGCACATGCTGAGGATTAGGACCGCAAAGAGCTGCTGTAAGCGCTTTTATACCTTCTTTTTGCCCTATGATATCTCCAATAGTACTAGGTCGAGTCTTCTCTGACAGAGGGATAGTTAACGATATCTTCCTCATATTATCCAGCTTTTCTTTTTGTTTCTGTGACTCTTTTTCCACCGCAGATCTAGTAGTTTGTTGCTGTCTCAACATAGTCCAGAAATACATCCCAATTATAACCACAAATATAAACTGGACGACTAGAAAAATTCCTCCCAGACTTCCCATAGTAACCTCCTGATTTGAATTCTTCACCTAGTATTTACAGATATTAAAAATTCAAATCATTAATTTAAGCTGCCTTTAAAGTTGGGGACGGTTCTTTACTTTACAACTTTCTGTGAATTATTCTGCTTTTAGGCTTTAAGATATATTTCTCACTCAAGCTGGGAAATATACAAATTTTATACGCAACCAGCTGTTTTCTTTATTTTAAACTTTTATTAAGCGATACTTCACAGATAGTTACTTCATAGATAGATACTTCATACTTTTTAACAATACTTAGAGATTATTTCAGAGATAATTCATACTATTACGAAGCGTAAATTAACCCTAGAGATTTATATATTTGCTACCTAGAAAGAAACTGGAAACTGGATTAACTCCAGCTTCTCTGGAAATTACCAAATTACCATATATTAAGATTTAGCATAATAAAAAAACGAGACAGAGTTTAATTGCTCTGCCTCGTTCATTCGTACGTGTGTTTGTCATATTATTTTTTGTAAAGTAAAGAACCGTCCCTGACTTTACTTAGGCGGATTCTTCCTTTTTGAGCTTTTCATCAGTGATTACAAGCTCGGGGTCAATGCGTTTAAGGATAGTGTCCTTCGTTACGATACACTTCGTGACATCTTCTCTGGCAGGAAGGTCATACATGACATTCATCATGATATCCTCCAATATGGCTCTTAAGCCACGTGCTCCAGTATTTCTATGGATGGCCTCTTCAGCTACAGCTTTCAGAGCATCTTCCTTGAATTCTAAACCTACGCCGTCCATCTCTAGTAACTTCTCATATTGCTTAACCAAAGCGTTCTTGGGTTGAGTCAGAATACTTACAAGAGCATCCTGATCCAAAGCATCAAGGGTTACTATGACTGGAAGCCTGCCGACAAATTCTGGAATTAAGCCATATTTAAGCAAATCTCCAGGAAGAATCTGTCTTAAAACTTCACCGACATTTTTTTCATTACTCTTTTGAATTTCTGCTCCAAAACCCATCACCTTTTTACCGATACGGTTATGGATAATCTTATCAATACCGTCAAATGCTCCACCAACGATGAAAAGGATATTGGTGGTGTCTAACTGAATGAATTCCTGATGAGGATGCTTGCGTCCACCCTGGGGAGGTACGCTGGCAACTGTCCCTTCCAGGATTTTCAGTAATGCTTGTTGCACCCCTTCTCCTGAAACATCTCTCGTGATAGATGGATTCTCAGATTTACGGGCTATTTTATCTATCTCATCTATATAGATAATTCCTCTTTCAGCCTTTTCGATATCATAATCTGCAGCTTGTATAAGCTTAAGCAGAATGTTCTCCACATCTTCTCCCACATAACCAGCTTCGGTTAGAGAGGTCGCATCTGCAATGGCAAAAGGCACATTAAGAACCTTTGCCAGAGTGGAAGCGAGCAAGGTTTTACCAGACCCCGTGGGTCCTAACATCACAATATTAGACTTTTGAAGTTCGACATCATCAATCTTCATTCCGATGCTAATACGTTTGTAATGATTGTATACTGCGACAGACAAAGCCTTCTTAGCCAGTTCCTGCCCAACAACATATTCGTCGAGAATAGATCTGATTTCCTTTGGTTTTGGAGTCTCCCCAAAGTCAGAAGTTGTCTCATCCTGCAATTCTTCTTCAATTATTTCATTACACAGCTCAATGCACTCATCACAGATATATACCCCTGGTCCAGCTACAAGTTTTTTGACTTGTTCTTGGGTTTTTCCGCAAAAGGAACACTTCAACTGGTTCTTGTCATCATTAAATTTTGCCATATATTCTCACCCCTTTACATGGGAATAATAACCCACTGCTATTCTTTGATCCCTGTATCGGTATTCTCCGTCTCATCTGTAGTTTCCTTCTTTTCCTCACCGTTATTTTCAGCTAGGAAATCAATTGTACGATCGGAGACTATCCCTACTTTAAACCATTCCAGTTCTCCACGTGCCAACAAGGCTTGCTTCAGCTCTTCCACTTTCCGACCATACTGCTCTGAAAGTTTAACCATCTCGTTTTCCACATCTTCGTCGGAAACTGTTATTTCTTCCTTCTTGGCTATTGCTTCAAGCACTAGTTCAGTTTTTATTCCCGCTACTGCCTGTTCTTTGTGGCTTTCTTTTAACTGTACCTCATCAGTGTTGAGGTACTGGCAATACTGTTCCATAGTAATCCCTTGTTGAGAAAGACTGTTTTGCATATCCCTCATCATGTTCTCTATACGGCTTTCAATCATTCCTTCAGGAATTTCTACAGTGGCATTCTCAGTAGCTTTCTTAACTACTTCTGCTCTGAACTCGTTATTGATTTTCAACTCAGCAGCAGTAACCATCTTTTGTCTTATATCTTCTTTCAGTTCTGCCAGAGTATCGAACTCACTAACATCCTTAGCGAACTCATCGTCCAAAGGAACAAGCTCTTTACGTTTAACAGAGTTTACCTTCACTTTAAATATAACATCCTTACCTTCCAACTCTTTACTATGATATTCATCAGGGAAGCGAACGTTAACATCTAATTCTTGGCTAGGGCGTGCTCCGATTAACTGTTCCTCAAAACCGGGGATAAATGACCCAGAACCAATAGCTAACTCGTGGTTCTCAGCTTTTCCACCCTCAAAAGGTACATCATCTAAAAATCCTTCAAAATCTATAGTCGCGATATCCTTATCCTGAATCACGCCATCTTCTAAAGACACAAGCTTAGCATGTTGATCCTGACGACGTTTCAGTTCCTCTTCCAGCTGTTCTTCCGTGACTTCTACAGCTTCCTTCTCTACTCCAAGACCAAGATACTCTCCGAGTTCTACTTCAGGTTTCACTTCTACAATAGCCTTGAAAACTAGATCTTTGCCATCTTCAACCTGCATCAACTCTACTTCAGGCCTAGAAACCGGTTCTATAGCAGTTTCTTCAATGGCTTGAACATAGGCTGGACCAAGTAAAGGTTCGAGAGCCTCATTCTGAAGATAATCGAGACCAACAACTTTTTCTACCATATTCCGGGGAGCTTTACCTTTACGAAAACCCGGAATATTAATTTCCCCAGCCGCCTTCTTAGCAGCTCGATCTATCGCTAAAGAAAAATCTTGAGCATCGATTATAATTTCAAGGGAAACCTTATTCTTTTCTATTTTTTCTAATTTGACAGCCATGTCGCTCCTCCTTGGATTCTTTAAATCCATTTTTATGTATATTAATTTATTCTTAACAACAGCTTTCTAGATTATTCTATCCTGATTTATAAAACCCCAAACCCATCATCCACTATTTTATTAATTTAAATAAGTATAGAAGGGGAAACGAATGCTTCCCCTTAGAACAAACTTAATAATAGACCAATTAATATTAACAGAACTCGCTTAAAGAATCAAGGTTTATACCTATACAATTCCTATCCTCCAGTCTTCAGAATGATATCTCTTAACTTTCCTCAAGTGCGCCTGGCGAATAATACTCTTAACGGCCTTAGAAGCAGAATTTTCTGGCAATATTTTTCCAGCTTTTATGCTCATGTCCTTAAGCCTTTCTGGTTGACTGAGTAGACTATTGGTGACTTCTACCAACTCTTCTACCTTATTGACGATTATTCCTGCTCCTGACCTTTCCACAAAAATTGCATTGCCATTCTCATGGCCCGGGATTGGTTTATACATTACTATAGGCAAACCTACTGTCAGAGCTTCAGAAATAGTTAAACCCCCTCCTTTAGTTATAAGGAAATCTGAAGCTACCATCAATTCATCTACATTATCTATATATTTGTAAACCGTTACCGGCTTATGATAATTTCTGCTAAAACTAGACAACTCTTTATATGTTTCTTCATCATTACTACACACTAACAGAAATTGCACATCCTGGTTCGCAGATAAAAGCACTTCCTTGATATCTTCAACTTTACCCGAAAAACCCTCAGAACCCCCCATTATCATAACGGTTTTCTTATCCGTATCGAGCCCTAACTTTCTCCTGGCTAAATTTTTAGAGAGAGATTGATGAAAACAAACTCTTACAGGTATCCCGGAAATAGATATCCTTGCAGAATTTATACCTCTTTTTACCAGACTGAAATAGGCCTCTTTACAACCCACTAAGTATAGATCAATTCCTGAATGCGCCCATATCCCATGAACCATATAATCAGTAACCACTGTTACTATAGGAACATCAACGAGCCCTTTACTTTTGAATTCAGCCAAAATCCCAGCTGTAAGAAAATGAGTATTCACAATAACATCCGGGTTGAATTCTTCAATATACCCGAGAAAATCCCGATAAACGAATCCTCGAACGAACTTGCTACAGCTTTCAGCGGTCATATCAGCAGTCTTATCAAAAATTTTGCCATATAGTCCCGGGGTTTTCTTGACAATACTCAAATAAGCCTTCCTGATCATATAGTCAGTCTTGCGATAAAAGAACGACCCAAAATCAATATGCCTAACTTCGGTCTGCTCTGAAGGTCGTATCCCAAACTCTTCTACCAGGGCTTGCCCTGCATTATAATGACCGCCACCAAATTTTGATGATAAGATAAGGATTCTCTGATATGACATATGCTTCCCCCAGCCAATGTAAAAATTATTACATCGTAAGTGTCCCATATTATCTTATGCATATGTCACGAGAATTATCACGTACCTGATAACGGACGCTAACTCGTGATTGATTCTATTAGAGAAACAATGCAGCATTGTTTCCTACATCACTTTTGTATAACAGAGAAAAATAAATCTACCAATTTTGGATCAAACTGTGTTCCTGCACACCTCCGTACATCGGTTAAAGCCTCTTCAACACTTTTCGCTTTACTATACGGTCTGTCATTTGTCATAGCATCATAGGCATCCACAATAGACAGTATACGGCATTCAACGGGAATATCCGGACCGCTGATACCGAGTGGATATCCCATACCGTCCCATCTTTCATGGTGTTTGAGTATTAAATGGGCTATCCCTGAAAGGTCTGGGGAGGAGACAGCAATCCGATACCCTTTTTCCGAATGCTGACGCATGATCTTCCATTCCTTATCAGTTAAGGGACCTTTTTTGAATAATATCTTATCCGGTATTCCTACTTTACCAAGATCATGTACTTGGGCTAATAATGTTAGATTATCAAGTTGGCCGGAAGATAAGCCTTTGAGTTCACCCATCTTTAGGCTTAGGTCTGTAAGCCTTCTGCCATGGCCTTCAGTGATATAATCCCTTTCTCCAAGAGTTGTCATAAGAGTATTAATAATATGGGATTTGGCACTTGCACCCTTATGAAGCTTACTATTATACATTGAATCATCAGCACTTCTATAGGCTTCTTTGATTGACATTCTGCCGTCTACTGCGGTAGCTACACCCATCGATATACTTATAGGCAATTGGGGATTGTCATTATTGTACTTAACCGTATTGGTCTGTATTCGTTTCACTATTTTTTCCCCTGTTTTATCATCAGTATCGGGCATAATTACTATGAACTCATCTCCTCCAACCCTTGCCAAGATATCAGTATTGCGTATACATTGTTTCAATATCTTGCCACATGTTATCAATAGCTTATCTCCTACGACATGCCCCATAGTATCGTTGATAAGCTTCAAGCCATCAACATCTATGGAAACAATAGTTATAGGGTATTTATCGTTTCTTCCCTCTAAGTAAATAAGCTGTTCCTCGAAAAAAGTACGATTATACATGTCTGTGAGGCTATCATGCAGTCCGAGATATTTAAGCTCAGTCTCAGCTCTCTTACGATTAGTGATATCAGAGTAAATAGTATACCCTCCTGTTATTTTTCCATCAACATATACAGGCCCGCCTTTAATAAGTACTTCTATTGATTCCCCCAATTTGTTGTATCTTTGACTCTCGTATTTCACATCTTCTCCCCTGAGTATCCTAGGAGAACTATAATCAGTTACCTTTCCCAGAGGATCGATTACTTCGCTTATCTGTTTGCCTTTGATTTCTTCCAACTCATAGCCAAACATCTCCGTAAACTGTTTATTGATATTAAAGCCCTTTCTTTCTGTATCAAAGTAGACAATAGCATCTTTCGTATTTCTAAATAATGCTTCAAAATGTGCTTTTTGGGTCAGCATTTCCTTCTCTGCTCTTTTAATCTCTGTGATATCGCGAGCGATGCCCTCGATGGCGATGAGCATTCCTGATTCATCATAGACTGGAGTACCACGCTGCTCTATCCAGACTATATACCCATTTTTTTTTGTAAATCGGAAAAATAATGGCTCGTCGATAAGAATTTTGCCCTTTACTATCTGTTTCCACAAATACCTATCCTCAGGATGAATAGTTTTAATTACGAGGGTAGGATTATCATAATATTCTTGAGGAGTATAACCAGTTATAGATGTTGATGAGGGGCTGACATACTCAAAACCATAATCAGGGAACAATCGCAAACGATATATTAAGTCCTGAGCATTTTCAGCTAAAAGTCGGAAACGTGCTTCACTTTCTTTTAACTCTTTACGAGCCTGATATTGTTCCGTTACATCAGAAAATACCATTACTACACCCAGGATATTTCTTTTAGCATCAAATATAGGAGCAGCACTATCTGCTATTTGACGCCTAGTCCCATCACGAGCAATCAGGGTGGTATCGTTAGCCATACCTTCTGTTTTACCTGTTTGCATAACTGAATAAACTGGATTAACCGCTGGCTTCCCAGTTTTTGCACTTACGATCCGGAAAATTTCATTTAACGGTCTCCCTATAACTTCGTCAAGATTCCAGCCAATCAGCTTCTCTGCCTGCAGATTCATGCGGGTAATACGACCACCATTATCTGTCGCAATAACCCCATCGCCGATAGATTGTAAAGTTATAGCAAGATTTTCTTCGCTTTTTCTTAGATTTTCTTTTGCTAGCTTGTTGTCTGTGATATCTGAAATGAACCCCTCGATAGCAACAACATTGCCATCTTCATCATAGATACCCTGTCCCTGCTCCCATACCCACTTGATATCTCCTGTAGCAGTGGTAATCGTATACTCAGCTTGGAACTTCTCTTTAGGAAGTATCTCATTCCAGCTTTCCCATAACCAATCCCGATATTCAGGATTAATCACCTGATCAAATGAAGGCTTTCTATTCTCTAACAATTCCTCAGGCTTATAACCTGTTAATTCATAACACCCTTCAGAAACGAACCTCATCGTCCAATCTCGGTCGAAATCACACCTATAAGCCATTCCAGGCAGATTAGATAGAAGAACGGCATGGCTTCTCTCGCGCTCTCTAATTGCATCTTCCATATACTTACGTTCCGTAATATCTCTAAAGACTACTGCAAAAAAACTAGGTTGATCACTATATGCCGTGATTTCATACCACTTACTTGCTAACTCAAAATACTGCTCAAAACTAGTACTTTGGCCCGTAGTCGCTACCTGGGCGTAAGTATCAATCCAAGTAAAAGAAGAATCTTCTATACCCGGATGTACTTCTGTAACCCTTCTATTAATAACCTCACTTCTTTCAAGCCCGGTCATTACCTCAAAAGCTGGGTTCACTTCTAGAAATATATAATCTATTGGTTTTCCCTCACTATTTACCACCATCTGGTGATAAGCAAAAGCATCGGGGAGGTTTTCTAACAGTATGCGGTATCGTTCTCTTTCTTTATTCATAATCCTACCTCTTTCACTCATTCTGGAAAGGATGTAAGTAATTTACATTAGTTTGAATTACTATTTGCTTTTATTCTAAAGTATATCTCTCCAAAAATATACAGAATACTGTCGGATTTGGGAATTTATTTGGTGATGGATTAATAGAGCAAGGGTGCCCGCTTAATACTTTGGACACCCTCGGCTTTAGCTAGTTTGAATTATCTTGGTTACTCCTTATGATATGAGCAAAATGACCTTAAACCGGAAAATATCCACCATCTCCGATGATGACATTGGGGTCAGACCCCAATGTCAGACAGAAAAAAGAGAGCCATTCTCTTCGATATGATATGCTCCCCTTAAGGTAGACAGGTTAAATAATAAAAATCTGTCTACTGAAGGGGGAGTATATTTATGTCAAGAAAGAGATGTAAATATAATGAAGAAGAAAAATATCAAATCATTAAGGAATATAGTGATGGATCT